>NZ_PDZE01000005.1:0-291065 GCF_002743415.1 Sporosarcina sp. P3 | reverse complement strand
CACTCCGAAAGGCACGCTTTCCGAGGGGCGTGGCTTGAGCCAAGCGAACAACGTAGGGTTCGCTTTGCCGTATTTCTGTGTACTTTGCAGAAATTAAGGCACCTGTCCAGGGTCTCAAGACGCACGCTGATCCCTTAGGAGTCGGTCTTTCTCCGTTCCGGTACACGCTGTTACTCTAAAAAAATATTTACTGATAAGAACAGAAAAAAGCGTAAAGGATCCCCCTTACGTTTTTTCTGTTCTGTCCCAACCTCTTCATTTGGTAATTGTTTTACTTATAGCCTGAATAAAACATCATTCTACTTTCTTTATGTAAGGTAAGTAGGTGAGTGTTCTGAACATTTTTCGTCACCGTAAGATAATGAGAACCTTCATTCCAAGACGTATTCGGTTGAATCCATAACTGTCTGAAATTTAGTGGATTTACTTTGGCCGTGAAGTCAAGGACCCGTGTTCCACCGTCTGATTCCCTTGAGATGACAATGTCTTGACTATAATCCTTTAACGGAGATAATGGCTGAGTGAATATGACAGTGAATACTTTAGTTGCGAGGACCTTCTGATTATCAAAGTCACTCGTAAACTCGTAGCCTACACCGTTACGCACTACGTTGACTGTCGCAATCGCCGCGGCTCCATTAGCCCTAGCCGTCACAAATACGGTACCGACTTTTTTGGCTGTGACGACTCCGCGCTGATCGACTTCTGCAATAGAAGGATCTGAAGAAGACCAGATGACCGTTTGATCCGTTGCGTTAACTGGATGAACTGTAGCGTACAGTGCGAATTTTGGTTCCGGCGTCGTATCCGTCACAGATGGAGAGTTCACACCAATCGCCAAGTCCATCGTTACTGCTTCAGCACTTAATTCCACGCTGTGCACTGGAATCTTTTGAGCAGGAAGCATTTGATGCACTCGTTCCAAGCTGAGTAAACCTGATCCGAAGTATAAAGATGTACCAGGTTCCGCCAAACGTGTTGCTGTAGCTTGCAGTATCTCTTTGATCTCTTGCGGTGTTTTTTCTGGTTGCAATGACTTTACAATAGCTGCCGCTCCCGCCACAATTGGTGATGAGAATGAAGTTCCTTCACCTACACCGTAATCCCCTTCATTTGTAGTCGTGAAAATAAACGTTCCTGGTGCTACTAAAGTCAAGTTTTCATTGTAGTTCGAGGACTTCACATGCTGATTACGTTGATCGGTCGAACCTACCGATATCACATGTTCATATGACGCTGGATAAAAAGGTCGATTATCTTCCTCTGCTTTATTACCAGCTGCCGCCACTACCGTGATGCCCGCTTGAATTGCACGTTGGATCGCTCGTTCTTCAATATCCGATTTTACCGGGCCGCCAAGACTTAGGTTGATCACGTCTGCCTTTAGCTTCACTGCATGATCAATGGCTGCGATAATATAGGACGTTTTCGTTGTCTGGCTAGCCCCGAATACTTTTAGCGGCAAAATTTTCACGTCAAAAGGACCTGCTATTCCTGAAACGCCCTCTCTATTACCGTACTCTGCAGCGATGATTCCCGACACCTTAGTTCCATGGCCGGTTTCATCACGCACATTACCATTATCATTATCATTATAGAAATTCTGTCCCCCTAGTTGAATTCGCTTCTGCAAATCTACATGTTGCGTATCAATACCTGAATCAATTACCGCTACAGTTACGTCCTTCTTCTGTTCAGACACACGTGACCAAATCGTTTCTGCACCTACACGTGGGAGCCACCATTGTTCCACAATATACGGGTCATTGGAAGATTCAGCTGCCAAGTGTCTTTCAACATTTGCTTCTATAAGTAAAACATTCGGATCTTCCTGAAGTTCACGTCTAAGTGTTTCTGCGTCTATACCTTCCTTTACACTCCATAACTCCACGTCAGAAGAAATCTTCTTACGCACTTCCACTCGCCCTTCTAGTTCCTCACTAAAAGTCATGCGAGCGTCTTCCGCATATTCCACTAGCCACTCGGTAACTGGTGATTGTGCGTGACTATGTATGGGTTTACTCGTAATGAATCCAAAAAATATCGATACTAACAATAAAATAACCAAACTACTTTTCTTCATAACATTCCCCTTTCCTCATTCATTGGCTCAATCAAAAGAATGACTATAGTCCATGTTACCCCGTGACGTTCAATAGAACTAGAGTTAATTCCATTTTAATGAAAATTACAGAGAGCCATCTGCTGTTTATAAAAATTAAAAAGTATTGGTTGCATTTCTCACGTATACCAAGTAAAGTAGGGGTTAATTAAACTTTCACTTATTTCGATTATTCGGAAATAAGGATAGAGGCGCAAAAACCATTAGTACACAATCGGAGAATCATGAGGTTCTGTGAAGATTGTCGAAAGGGGAATTTGCCGAAGCGGTGAGATTCTCATGATCTCTAAGCTGATCCTGGACTGAACAAGTGCAGGATTGTCATATAGGAGACTATATGGTGGGCTATCTCGTGCAAAGAAATAATTCATTATTTCAACGCAACAGCGAGCCCTCGTTGTTGCTTTTTGCGTTCAATTACGTTTCGCCCCCACCTCTATGTTTTTTAATAAAATGATAGGATGTGGAGAATAATGAATTTCGGATCAATTATGACAGCGATGGTTACTCCGTTTGACGAAAGAGGAGACATCGATTACCCAGCAACACAACACTTAATCAATCACTTACTAGCCAATGGAACAGATGCGTTAGTCGTCGCAGGTACGACAGGTGAATCCCCTACGCTTACTGCGCAAGAGAAAGTGGAATTATTCAAGTTTACCGTACAAACTGTTGCAGGCCGTGCACCGGTTATTGCCGGGACAGGAACAAACAGTACAAGAGAATCGATCGACCTAACGATCCAAGCAGAAGAAGCTGGCGTTGACGGCATCATGCTTGTCGTACCATACTATAATAAGCCGTGTCAGGAAGGGTTGTACCAGCACTTCCAGACGATCGCACAAACGACTACATTGCCAGTCATGCTCTATAACATACCGGGACGTAGCGCAGTAAATATGTTGCCTGAAACGATTATCCGATTAGCTAATAACGTTTCGAATATTACGTCCGTCAAAGAAGCAAGCGGTAATTTAGACGCCGTTGCAGCTATTATCGAACATACCGGAGACGACTTCTTTGTCTATACAGGTGATGACTCGTCTACACTTCCTGTACTGGCTATTGGCGGCACAGGCGTCGTATCGGTTTCCGCTCATATTATAGGCAATGAAATGCAAGAAATGGTGCGTCACTTCAAAATGGGCAACACAAAGCAAGCGGCTACGATCTACCGCGGCCTATTGCCCATCATGAAAGCGATGTTCGCTGCTCCAAACCCTTCACCTACGAAGGCTGCATTGAACTTGACAGGCGTACCGGTTGGCGGTGTTCGTTTACCCATGATTGCGTTGCCTGACGAACAAGTAGAATCATTGAAAGACCTTCTAGCTCTTCGTAATCAATCCGTAGTCGGACTGTGAGTAATAAAATAGAAGCTGCACCGAGAAGACCTAACGATACAGTCTTTTCGGTGCAGCTTTTATATTCACTTCTATTAATAAAAGACGTAGTTACCGCTTAGGCATCCTGCAACTGACGCCATAAAATCTTCCCACTACTCGTAGTTGGGAAACTATCACGGAACTCGACGATCCGTGGATATTTATAACTCGCCATCTGCTCCTTCGACCATTCGATAATCTCTTCGCCAGTTACTTTTCCTTTATACCCTTCATCCAAAATAATGAGTGCTTTTACGGTTTCACCACGCACTTCATCAGGAGACCGAACGACACACGCCTGCTGAACCGCTGGATGTTTATATAGAATCGACTCCACTTCAGTCGGCCATACTTTAAATCCAGCCGCATTGATCATCCGTTTAACGCGGTCTACGATAAAGAAATAGCCTTCGTCGTCCATTCGTACAATATCGCCCGTGCGGAAAAATTGTTTACCGTCTAGCAGTAGATGGCTCGCTTTCGTTTCTTCTTCTTGATTATAATACCCTTTAAACATTTGAGGCGCATGGACCACTAGCTCGCCTTCCTCTTCTACTCCGAGTTCTTCTCCAGTCGTCGGATCAATAATACGGGCATCTACACCGAATGCAGGAATACCAAGACATTGCAATTTAGGTCGATTCGGTGGATTGAAATGAGTATGCGACATCGTTTCCGAGAGACCGTACCCTTCTACATAATCAAGTCCCGTTCGTTGTCGGAGTTTTTCACCCACTGCAATAGGAAGCGTTGCCCCTCCGCCACCGACTATCTCTAGAGAGGAAATATTGTAATCGGCGAGCTGAGGATTCGCGAGGAAATCAATCAGCATCGTACTAATATTGATCCAGTGGCTGACTCGGAAATGCTCAATCGCCTTCATCGCATAATCGCGATCCCATCTCGTGAGAATCACCGTATTACTCCCTGCCAAAATAGGATTCAGCGCACTGTGCGTCAGTCCTGTTACATGGAATAAAGGCAAACTTGTCAATACCACCGTGTCTGGACCCATCGTCATCCAATGATACGAACCTGTCGTATTGGCCTGCACCGTACGATTTGTATGGATACAGCCTTTTGGCGCTCCAGTTGTTCCTGATGTATACGGAATCATCGCCATATCGTCACTCTCACCTGTGTAGGCTGACGGGATGTTAGCTGCATGTAGCGCAAATTTCCACGAAATAGTCTTCGCTAGTTCCTTAGCAGGCGCCTTTACTTCTGCAGGTATTTCAGCTAATGCTTTTCCTTCATTAATATAATCCGAATAAGCAGCAGAAATTACGGTTTGAAGTGTCGTCGTACCTATTAGCGGCTCTAGTTTCGGATACAATTCCTGTCCGATAAACGCCAGTCGAATGTCTCCGTCTTCCAAGAAAAACTGCAAATCTTTCGTCGTACTCATCGGATTGATCGCGACAACGACTGCCCGCACGCGCAATATTGCAAATAAACTCACGAGAAACTGTGGCGAGTTTTGCATAAGTAGCAAAACACGATCCCCTTTTTTCACTTGGCACTCGTGTTCAAGATAGCCTGCCATCTTCTCTGTTTCGTCCAGTAATTGACTGTACGTTGCGGATCCTCCATAAAATTCATAAGCAGTTTTGTTCGGATATTTCTTCGCAGTGATCGCCAAATTATCATAAATCGTTGTTTCAGGTAATGTAAGAGATTTGGCAATACGCGGCGGCCAAAATTCAAAATGAGCTGTATGTTTCATTCAATTCACTCCTCAACTATTGTATACGCTTACAAACGGATCACAGACAACTTCATGACCAGACAAATATGGTGCGACTTCAAGCTTTTCTTTTTGACTGACGAAATGCAAATCCTCGCTTACTCCCATTTCCAGCATTGCGCTGCCTACCTGTGTTTGTGCAAGTACTATTTCACTTTGATCCTTCTGGCTATCGTAAAACAACTTGGCTCCGAGCGCACTGTCCGTTAATTGAACAGCATTCTCTCCTGCTAGCTGAATGAGTTCAGATAAAAAGTACCCTGCACCGTAGAAGTCTTCTAAGCAAAATTGATTGGCAGATCCTGCACAAGTGAGTAAAATCGTTTCATCTTCATATTCTTCATACACTTTTCGAGCTACTGCTGGGCTATTCAATAATGATGCAATCCATACTTTACGCGCAGCTGTAGCCTTTCGGATCGCCACTGTACCGTTAGTCGTTCGCAGGATCAACGTTTTATCCGCGACCTTTTCTTGAAGGGCTAGCGGTAACGGATAGAAGAACCCATCAATTGGCAAGCCGTTCCACTCACCCGCCATACAATAGTCATCAGTCGACAAGCTTTTTGCAATCTCATGCGCTTCCTCTTCATCAGCTACCGGAATGACTGCCCGTGCTCCAAACGACAGGCAGGCAGAAATCGTAGAAGTCGCTAATAACACATCAAAGACGACAACTGTTTTCGACGTATCGAGCTTCGCCTCATCCAACTCTTCTTTCTTAAAAAGCAAATGAATCTTCACCCTGTCACCCCTTACTTCCTAGCGCTAAGTAACGCGTACTGAATTAAATTTTCAACAAACACATGGAAGTGAGCAAAGCGTTGATCTTGCGTTTGTCCTTTTTTATAGCGGTAATAAATCTGCTGGCAAATGACGGCTAATTTGAAGTAGGCAAACGTCAAATAATAATCGATCGAGCTGACATCACGTCCGCTCTTCTCTGCATAGCGTTGGATAAATTCATCTCTTGTGAAAAACCCTTCCATCACTGTAACGGGTGGTTTACCCAGTCCTTTTTTCAGCATTTCGGGATCATCTGCCTGTATCCAATAACTCATCGCAGCGCCCACGTCAGCGAGTGGATCGCCTACTGTCGTCATTTCCCAGTCAAACAACCCCGTCATTTCGGAATAGTCTTCTGAAAACATCGCATTGTTTAATTTATAATCGTAATGAATTATCGTAGGCTCTGCAGACGCTGGTACATGACTCTTCAAGTACTCAGTCAATTCATCCAGGCCTTTTACTTCATTCGTTTTCGCACGTTCATAGCGCCCGATCCACCCGGCAACTTGCCGCTCCATAAAGCCTTCAGGTTTCACCATATCCACTAACTTCGTCTTCTTATAATCTACTTGATGCAAACTGACCAATTGTTCTACTAGTAATTCAGAAATCTTGCGGCCGAGTTCAGGCGTATAGGCTGTGTCGTCAGGAAATTCCGTGTCTAGCACGATGCCATTTCGACGTTCCATAATGAAAAATGGACTTCCGACAATCTCTTCATCGCTAGAAAATACATATGGTTTTGGAGCTGCTTTAAAATACGGATGCAAAGTCGATAAAATTTGATATTCTCTCTCCATATCATGTGCTTTCGGTGCAACTGGCCCTAGTGGCGGTCTACGCAACACTGCTTCCCATTCATTAATTCGCAGAAGATACGTTAAATTCGAATGCCCCGCACTAAACTGGCGAATGTGTAATTCCCCTTCTGGCGCTTCTGGAATATGATCATGAATAAAGTGTTGTAGCTTCTCTTTATTCAATTCTTCTCCAGACCGTACGTCAATTGTTATAGCATTCTCCATAGTACATCCTCCTTTTCATACTAACCAGTAGGTATGTTGTGCATAAGCTGATTTCTCAGCTTAGCGCGGAATGATTCCTTCAAGTAAAAGACTAGAAAATAGTTCAATCAATTCATCCGCAGACATATTCCCTTTTGGATTGAACCAGTTGTAGCTGTAATTCGTAATGCCTAATACGCCGAAAGCCACAATATCTGCACGCAAATCTTGACGGAACTCACCTGCTTCGATGCTATCCGTAATCAGTTGCTCGATATTTAAGCGAAACAGATCTCGTTGTTTTTCAATCGTATCGACATTCTGTTCAACTAAATGGCGCATCTCACGGAAAAACACGCGACCACTTGGCCCGTTATACTGAATATCATGAATCAGCAATGCGATAATAGCTTCTAGCTTTTCACGGCCTGATAAATGATCCGATTCCAAAATCGTCTGCTGGCGTTTCAGCAAATCCGAAATATATTCCAAATGAATTTCCATCAATAATTGTTCTTTACTATTGAAATAATAATAGAATGTTCCTTTTGTCACACCGATTGCTTCGACTATATCTTGAATCGATGTATCACTAAACCCTTTCTCTTCAAACAACAACACACTCGCTTGTGTAATTTTAGCTTTCATACTCATTCCCCGACCCTCTTCATGTTATTTACCTCATACTATATCACATTTTGGCGGATCGAATCTTCACGCGGAATGAATGAAATGGAACTCTGATCATACCTAACATTTATCGATACTTCTTCAATTCCAATCTAGCAATCTGTCTTGAATGCACTTCATCTGGACCATCTGCAATACGCAGCGTTCGCGCTCCTGCATACATATATGCAAGCGGGAAGTCTTCACTAACACCTGCTCCGCCAAATGCTTGAATCGCTCGATCAATGACACGCAATGCCATATTCGGTGCCACTACTTTAATCATAGCGATTTCTGCTTTCGCAACTTTATTACCGACTGTATCCATCATGTACGCAGCTTTTAACGTCAGCAGACGAGCCTGTTCGATATCCATCCGTGATTCCGCAATCCATTGTTGCACGACACCGTGATTTGAAATCTTTTGGCCAAACGTCTCCCGTTCACTTGTTCTCTTGCACATCAATTCAAGTGCACGTTCAGCCGCACCGATTAAACGCATACAATGGTGAATACGGCCAGGCCCTAATCTACCTTGCGCAATCGCAAACCCTTTCCCTTCGCCCCACAATATATTTTCTCCTGGCACACGTACATCGGTAAAGAGAATTTCTGCGTGTCCATGCGGTGCATCATCATAACCGAAAACAGGTAGCATACGCTCCACTGTTACACCTTTTGCATCCATCGGCACAAGAATCATCGATTGCTGCTCATGTTTCGCCGCATTCGGGTCACTCTTGCCCATAAAGATCATCACTTTACAGCGAGGATCTCCAGCACCTGAAGTCCACCATTTCCTACCGTTTATCACATACTCATCGCCGTCGCGTACAATACTCGATTCAATATTCGTCGCATCACTCGATGCCACGTCCTTTTCCGTCATCGCAAACGCTGAGCGAATCTCCCCTTCAAGTAAAGGCTCAAGCCATTGCTTCTTCTGCTCATCCGTACCATAACGCGCCAACACTTCCATATTGCCAGTATCCGGCGCATTGCAATTGAAAATCTCCGGTGCCAAGAATGAACGGCCCATAATTTCACAAAGCGGTGCGTATTCCAGATTCGTCAATCCCGCCCCATAACTATCATCCGGAAGAAACAAGTTCCAAAGCCCCTTTTCTTTCGCCTTTGCTTTCAATTCATCTATAATCGGCGGAATCTTATTCCAACGGTCTCCTTGTTCCTCTTGCTGTTGACGAAAGACACTTTCGTTCGGATAAATATACTCTTCCATAAATTGCGTCACTTGCTCCTGTAACTTTACTACTTTTTCGGAATATGAAAAGTTCATCATCTATGACTTCCTTTCGTTTATACTAACCAGTTGGTATGTTCTGAATATTCTACTACTATACTGGATTTGTTGTGGGGTTGCAAGGTGGTTTTTCGGTTTTCGTGGTGATACGGTACCAGGTCCCCGCACAATTCGCACACAATTCATTCAGGAATTCAATTTTTCTATAGGAATAGCCGTATAAATTCAATTCTTCGAACCCACAACGTGATTCGTATGCGCTTTACGCTTTTCAAAATTCCATTTTACTCTTTTGACCAAAACAAAACTTCTCCTCTATACTCAATATATTCATAACATAATAGGAGGAGAAATCAATGGCAAGACGTAAACGGAATTGGAGGCCTAATGCCAACTACCATGTCGTCATCCGCGGCAACAATCGACAGAACATCTACGCTACGGAAGAAGACATGTGGCATTTGATGCGATGCATAGGCCATGCGTCTATCGATTATCAATTTACGATTTTTGCGTTCTGTATCATGACAAATCACTACCATATTCTGCCGCAATCTGAAGACGACTTATCTAAAAATCATGCGGCATATTAATCGAAAATACAGTGATTATTACTCAAAGCGTTACGGCTACGTCGGACAATTTTACCAAGGCCGGTATTATTTAAAGGAGGTAAAATCTCCTTACGCAATGCTAGTAGTAAGCCGCTATATTCACCGAAATCCAATCGCGACAAAAATACCTATGGTCAAATATTTGGCTGATTATCCATTCAGTACATTTCCCTACTATCACTCTTTTACTCCGTCACCCTATCCATATCTTGACACATCAAAGCTTCCACACTTTTTACCTCAACCATTCGAGAAAACCGCAGAAGCCTATGTGAACTATTGCTTGATGGAAATAGAGGATATTTTGAATGCACTCGAGAACATTGATATTCTAGAAGTGTTGACGTAATTTCAACAAAATGAAATTCAAAAAGACTTCTAATGTGCTGGATTAGAAGTCTTTTTGAATTGTGTAGGGACCTGGCACCGTCAAAGACTACCATCAATAAATCCCCATAATCCCAAGCGCAATCGCAGGAATCAATGAAAGCATAGGGAATACAATCGCAATCACGCCCATCTCTTTATACGATTCTTTATGTGTCATGCCCGTTACAATCAAAATCGTCAAGATCGCGCCATTATGAGGAAGGGAATCCAATCCACCAGAAGCAATCGATGCAATTCGGTGAAAAGCTTCAGGTGCAGGACCAGTAGTTGTCGCAATTTCATAGTAGTGCGAGCCTAGTGCTTCTAATGTGATACCGAGACCACCAGAAGCAGACCCAGTCGCTCCTGCCAAAACATTTACTGCAATGGCTTCAGAGATTAATGGATTTGCATTAATGCCTAAAATAGCATCACTTAACTTTTCGAAGCCTGGAACCGATCGCACGATAGTTCCGAATCCTACAGCGGCACTTGTGTTGATCATCGCCATGACAGAGTCACTTGCCCCACTATTGACAGCTTTCGTAAAGCCTTTGAATTCTCTAATAGAAATAACTAATATAAGAATAATGCCTGCTCCGAGTGCCAGAACGATATCCCACTTTAATAAGTTCAACGTAATAATTACAGCCAATAAAGGTAGTAAAGAAAGAATGACATGTGGATACTTTATTCTTTGTTCCATATTCAAGTCCTCTTCACGCTCTTCGAATACTTCACCCGCTTCTCTTAAGACACGTACTCTTCGATTCAAATAAAGTATGGAACAAACCACCATTACAGCGGATGAAACTAGTCCAATTATGGGAGCCGCTGCAGCCGTCGTATTAAAGTATTGTGTGGGAATTAGATTCTGTATTTGAGGGGTTCCTGGTAACGCAGTCATAGCAAATGTCATCATCCCCGCTACGATCGTTCCCGGAAGAAGTCGTCTACTAATATTGGCTTCTCTGAACATATTAACCGCCAAAGGATAAACAGCAAACACGACAACAAATACACTGACGCCACCATAAGCTAGTACACTTGCTGCAACCACCACACCAATAATCGCACGTTCTTTACCAAAAACTCGTGAGATTCCGATTGCTACTGAATGGGCCATCCCACTGTACTCCATCAGTTTCCCAAAGATCGCACCTAACATAAATACCGGGAACCATTGCTTCGCGAAATTAACAAATCCCGTCATATAGGTATCTGTATACGCATCAAGTAAGTTCAGCCCACCGAATAACGCTACAATCCCTGCACACATAGGTGCGATCCAAATGATCGACCAACCTCGATAAGCCAATACCATAAGTAACACTAAACCAATAAATATCCCTAGCATATAACCCCTCCTCTATAATCGGTATAAATCATCAGAATGACTCGGTTAACGGGAGCTTTTAAAAAGAAAGCAGGATCGGAGTTATTAAATCACTACGATCCTGCTCTTGTTTACTCAACTGCTAGGGAAATTGAAGTCTGTTTTATTTTCATTATACGAAGTATCGAACCATCTCTCAGAAACCGTCTTTGTCTTAGTAAAGAATCGCACCGTATCCGGACCAAACATTTGTCCTTCGCCAAATCTGGAGCGCTTCCAGCCACCAAAGTTGTGATAGCCTACCGGAATTGGGATCGGCACGTTGACGCCTACCATTCCTACCTCGATTTGATCCGTGAACGTTCGTGCCGCACTTCCACTGTTGGTAAAGATCGTAACGCCATTACCATACTCATGCTCATTAATTAGATCAATCGCTTGTTCCAGCGTATCCACCCGAACAACAATTCGAGCAGGGCCGAAGACTTCTTCTTTATACACGTTCATATCTGTTGTTACATGATCGAGCAATGTTGGTGCTAAATAATAACCACTTTCATCCGTTACTTTAGGGTTTCGTCCGTCCGCTGCTAGAACGGCTCCTTCTTCTATAGCCAAATCGATGGACTGTACTACACTCGCTTTTGCTTCAGCACTAATTACAGGTCCAAAATCTGCCTCCTTGTCATCAAACTTTCCGACTTTTAGTTCGTTCACTTTTTCTGTTAGCTTCGCAACAAACGCATCAGCTGTTTTCTCACCTACGGGAATCGCAGTAGAGATCGCCATACATCTTTGTGATGCGGCTCCATAAGCTGCACCGAGGAATGAATTGACCGCTGTATCGATATCCGCATCCGGCATGATGACCATATTATTCTTTCCGCCACCGAATGCCTGTACACGCTTATGATTTTTCGTTCCTTTTTCATATACTGCTTCAGCTACCTTCGTCGATCCTACAAAGCTAACAGCCATCACGTCTTTATTCGTAAGCAGTGCATCCACAGCCTCTTTATCGCCATTGACAACATTCCACACACCAGCTGGCAATCCTGCTTCAGCCCATAGCTCCGCAAGAATTAATGCAGAATGAGGTACCTTTTCTGAAGGTTTCAAAATCATTGCGTTACCCACTGCTACTGCCATCGTACTCATCGCGACAGGTACCATTACCGGGAAGTTAAATGGTGAAATACAAGTGACAACACCTAATGGTTTATGCATGGAATACGAATTGATCTCTCCCCCTACATTTACCGAGTGCTCACCTTTTAACAAGTGTGGAGCGCCAATCGCAAAGTCTACTGACTCAATACCACGTGTAATCTCACCTGTTGCATCAGAGATCGTTTTTCCGTTTTCCTCACCTATCGCATAGGCCAATCTATCCGTATTTTCTACAAGTAGGGCACGAAACTTGTGAAGAACCTCCACTCGCTTGCCTACTGAAACCTTAGCCCAGTGAGTAAATCCTTCTTTCGCTAGCTTCACGACTTCATTCACTTCTTCTGTGGAAGCCAATGGGACTTTTGCAATCTTCTCTCCAGTGGATGGATTAAAGACATCTCCAAATCGTCCACTCTTGCCTTCTACCTCTTTACCATTAATAAAATGAGTTAATGTCTTTACATCTGTTTTTTGCATATGTTCATTCCTCCTAAATTATAATAGATTTTTTATACGTTTTGTTTTTGCTTATTCAACTGATCTTGGATCATCAAGTAGGCAGAAGACATATCTTCATGAGCGTGACCCTTTACTATTTCTGCTTCATAGTATTCGATTAGTTGCGACGCAATCGGTAGCTCTCCGTCAAGAGAATCCGATACGTGCTTTGCAAGCTTCAAATCTTTTAATAATAATGAAGTCGTGAATGCACCTTTATTGTACTCATCCTGTGAAATATAGGTCTTATAGTTTCGAGTAAGAATTGTACTTGCACCCGAACTGACATTGACGATGTCATACACAATATCCTGATCAACACCTGCAAGCTTTGCTAATGAAAGTGCTTCAGCAACCGCTTGATTGTGAATACCTGCCATCATATTATTGATGAGCTTAACGATAGTACCAACTCCCGGATCTTTTCCTACATGGAATACATTCGATCCAATAGTTTGTAGATAAGGCAGTACCGATTCAAATGTCTCTTTTTCGCCACCTACCATGATGGATAATGTGGCATTTACCGCACCACTGACACTCCCGCTTACCGGTGCACCCAGATATTCAAGATCATGCTGCAATGCTTCTTTTTCAATCTTCCTATTCAGATCAGGTGAAATCGTACTTAAATCCACTAATATCAATGGCTTGGTAGCGCAATTGACGATCCCATCCTCGCTTAAATAAACATTTTCCGCAATAGCTGGAGTAGGTAAACTAGTGAAAACGAGATCCACTTCCTTTAGTAACGAAGCAGTAGTCAGACCTACATGTCCACCCAATTGTCCAAAGCTCTGTTCCGACTCTTTATTGATATCCAAAGCATAAACTGAGTAACCTTTACTCAATAAATTACTCGCCATCGGAAAACCCATATTTCCAAGCCCGATAAACCCAATCTTCTTTTCGTTAGCCATATGTTTTCCCTCCTCTTAAATTCGCTTAGATAATGTAAGCGTTATCATGATTACTAAAAAAATATAAAAACCTAACCGTTCGTAAATAGTAAACTACGTTTAAATTAGTAGCAATATTTCTCACATACCGCAGTCACATACTGCAGTCACTCAATAATATCGAGAATTGTCCGAATAGTCAACCCATTCTCTAAAAATTTTCAAAAAATTCTCTAACATGGTATTCTGTTAACAAACATGGTAAAGGAGGTACAGAACGTGACAGAACTTACACCCAGGCAAATAAAGGCGCAAGAGACCAAGAAAAACCTCCTAGAAAAAGGCTTAGAGCTTTTCCATGAAAGAGGTTTCGATAATGTAACGGTAGATAGTATTGCTAAAGCATGTAATGTTTCCAAAGGGGCATTCTACGTCCATTTTAATTCGAAATATGATGTCTTCTTGGAAAAATTTAAAGATATCGATGAATTTTACCTATCATTCATTCCGAGCATTCCCACTGATATCAAAGCTTCGGAAAAAATCCTATTGTTTTACAAAGGCCAAATGACGTATTTGAGGGATGTCTTGGGCAAAGATTTCATTCATACGATTTACACAAGTGCGCTGGCATTAACGATAGATGACGATCACTATTTGACTGATCAAAACCGTCAACTGTATCAAATTATTCGCTCCTATGTAGAGGAAGGCGTAGAAAGAAAAGAGTTTAAACAAGAGCTTTCGGTTGATGAAATTTCAATGCTCGTCACACGCTGTATGCGCGGAACGATCTACGATTGGATCATTTTTAGAGAGCGTCTGGATCCTGTAGTAGAAATTCAAAGTATAACTTCTGTAGTATTGAGTGGGTTAAAATGTGATAGCGAATGAATCTAAATCTATAAAATGTGCGATAACATATTAATCTCCCCCTGTTCATCTAGAACTTCTACAGCTTTAATTGTTATTTCAAAATAAAGATATAATCTTCTTTCATGCAAAATAGAAACTGCACGAAAGCACTGAATTTCAAATACAGTAATTTCCCAACACCTTCTACCCGTTTTTTAAGGAAGGTGTTTTTACTGCGGTGGAATCGTTTCTACAGTAACGAAATACGTTCCCCCTAATTCAACACAAACAAAAAATTCACACTTCTCATCAAACATTCTGGACCTAACACCTTATTCAGTCCCGTGCATATGTAGAATCTTCAAGCTATAATTAAATAAAACGAAGTAAAATAGATATCCTCTGGAGGCTTTTATGTTTAACGATTCATTTATTAATACACTTGTACAGTTTGAAAATGATAAAAAGTGGATGGCTGTAGCGAATTGGATGAATGAAAATTTTCCGGTCATCCAATCAGACAAGACGTTGCTTGAAGCAGCGAAGGTTTTGAAGGATATGAACATAGAGTATCTTCCTATTGTTGATCAGCAACATAGGCCAGTCGGTATGCTGACTCCCCACCATATTTTCGAAGCATTCGTCACTGGACGTGATCAACACGTATTGCTTGAGACTATATTGCCCATGCAAGTAACTGAAATAGATGAACATATATTATTAAGTGAACTTCCCATAGACTCCGATCCTACGAATGTCTTTATGGTGACCAATCAACAAGGGGTACTCACTGGCCTACTCACTCAAAACGAGATCTTTAAAGGGTTAACAGCGTTGATGGAGAGTTATATACAAAATGAAAAAGTGACCGACATTTTATCTGTCATTCTTGAAAAAGCGTATGAAGGAGTCGCTGTAGTCGATGAGAATGGGGTGATCATCGAATTCAATGATGCATATAGTAAATTCACAGGCGTACCTAGATCCGAGGCAATGGGAAGGCATGTAACAGATGTTATTGAAAACACCAATTTACATGAAACGGTCCAAAAAGGCATCCCAGAAAGAGGCGTTCTACAAAATATACAAGGACAAGACATGGTCGTTCATCGAATCCCGATCTGGAAAAACGGCAGAGTAGTCGCGGCAATTGGGATGCTCATTTTTGAAGGGGTTTCAGATATCTATCGAATCTACGAACGATTGCAATTGCAGAAAGTCATGACCGATACAGAACTCCCTCCCCTATCATCTGAAGGCTTTTCGAGTCTCAATCAAATTATTGGAACGAGTGAAGCGATATCCGATTTGAAAAGAAAAGCAAGGACTGCGGCACGGACACGAGCTGTCGTTTTACTATCAGGTGAAAAAGGCACGGGGAAAAAGGCATTCGCTGAAAGTATTCATTTATTAAGCCCGCTCGCATCAAAACCGTTTGCAATCATACACTGTACGGTAGAGAACTCGAAAAGCGTGGAAGAACAACTTTTTGGCATACACGGCATTCTCACTTCTAGCAAAGAAAGCACTCTCTACTTACAAGACATTGAAGCGTTATCTATGACTATACAAATGAAGCTATTGGACTTTTTAAGACATGCTCCAGAAGACTTCCCTGTTCAATTAATCATTTCTTCTACACAGAATTTATATGAATTAGCCCAAAGTGATGCATTCAGTTCCGAATTATATGCCCAACTCAATCCGTTGCAACTGACCATCCCTGCACTTCGTAACAGGAAAGAAGATATTCCCCATTTACTGTCACACTATATGCAGGAAATAGGCTTCACACATAAAATGCCTGAGAAGTCGTTCACCACTTCAGCAGTTACGTATTTGATGAATTACGAGTGGAAGGGCAATATTGAAGATTTAATTGATGTACTTGAAGGCTTAGTCAGCACAGTGGATTCCGATAGTATCGACGTATCAGACTTACCTAAAATGATTGTAGATGGACAAAGTATCCATACTTTAGACAAGATAAAAGAAAAACAAGACGCGGAAGAAAAAAAGATGATTATCGATTTATTAGATAAAACAGATGGCAATAAATCAAAGACTGCGGAGCTACTCGGTATCCATAGAACGACATTATACAAAAAAATGAGAAAATTTAATATTTGACCAAAATGTAGCCGTAATGCTACACTCTGTTTATAAATAAAAGTGTAGCTTATTCGCTACACTTTTTTCATTACTGCTTTACACGTATTATAATTTAAGGAGCTGACCTAATGGAAACTTGCAAAACGTTTCAAATGCCACCTACCATACTGTATCAGCAACATTCATTTGAACAGATTGGTGAAAAAGCCGTCCTTCTCGGTAAGAAAGCATTGATCATCAGCGACCAAATTATACACGAACTTGGTTACGTAAAAGATTGCCAGCAGAAATTATCAGATCATTCCGTTGACAGTGTACTATTTCTCGGTGTAGCTTCAGAACCAAATGATCAATACGTGGATGAAGCACTTCAATTATATCAAGACGAACAATGCGACTTGATCATTTCATTAGGTGGCGGAAGCTGTATAGATACTGCGAAAGCGGTTGCAGTAGTTGCGACTAACGGTGGAAACATTGCAGACTATGTCGGCATGAAGAAAATTGCCCACACGGCATCTGTCCCTCATATTGCGATTCCAACCACTGCAGGGACCGGTTCAGAAGCAACAGATGTAACGGTCATCACGAACTCAGCAACGAAAGTGAAAATGATGATCAAACAACCTGCTTTCATGCCGAATGTGGCCATTGTTGATCCATTGTTGACGCTCTCATCTCCTCAAAAAGTAACAGCTGCGACGGGTGTAGACGCACTAAGCCACGCGATTGAAGCGTACATATCTAAAAAATCGCATCCGATGACAGATATGATGGCATTGTCCGCAATCAAGTTAATTTCAAAGAACTTGCACAAAGCCTTCATTGACGGTCAAAATATTGAAGCGAGAGAAGGCATGTCACTCGCTGCCCTTCAAGCTGGAAGTGCGTTCTCCAATGCGTCTGTTTGTTTAATCCATGGAATGTCTCGTCCAATTGGTGCCCTATTTGATGTGCCGCACGGTTTCTCAAATGCGATGCTTTTACCTGCTTTACTGGAGTATAGCAAAGATTCATGTATTAGTAGACTTGCAGACATCGGTCGAATCTTCTCTACCAAAGCAGTACAATTATCAGATGAGGATGCTGCAGAAGTTGCTGTGCAATCTGTGAAAGACTTATGTAAATCGCTACAAATTCCAAATCTCGAACAATGGGGAATCCCACGTGAAGATTTTGTAAGCGCTCTCAGTAAAATGTCTACAGACGCAATCGATAGCGGGAGTCCTGGCAATAACCCGAAAACGCCTTCCAATGAAAAAATCGCAGAGCTGTATCAAATATGCTATGAATATCAATTTTAATACAATAGGAGGTCATTTATATGACAACAAATTCTACATTGACAGTACAAAACTATATAAACGGTGAATGGGTATCCGCTACGACAGACCAAACGGAGCCTGTATATAATCCCGCCACTGGAGAAGTAGTTGCCCATGTTCCCATCTCAACAAAAGATGATTTAGATCACGCAGTAGAAGCTGCAAGCGAAGCATTCATTACTTGGAAAGAAGTTCCTGTCCCACGTCGCGCACGTATTCTATTCAAATATCAGCAACTTTTAGTAGATCACTGGGATGAACTCGCCAAAATTATCACAGTTGAAAACGGAAAAAATTTTACCGAAGCACACGGCGAAGTGTTACGTGGAATTGAATGTGTAGAGTTTGCCACGGGAGCCCCTACTTTGATGATGGGAGACAACTTGCCCTCCATCTCATCCGGTTTAGAATCTGGAACGTATCGCTATCCGATCGGTGTCATCGGTGGAATCACACCATTCAACTTCCCGATGATGGTGCCATGCTGGATGTTCCCGATGGCGATCGCAACAGGGAATACATTTGTACTTAAGCCATCTGAACGTACACCGATGCTAGCCAACCGCTTAGCTGAACTACTCGAAGAAGCCGGCTTACCAAAAGGCGTCTTCAATATTGTGCACGGTGCACATGACGTAGTAAATAGTATTCTAGATCACGAAAAAGTCGCTGCCATTTCCTTTGTAGGATCCCAGCCCGTCGCAGAGTACGTCTACAAACGCGGAACGGATGATTTAAAACGCGTGCAAGCACTAGCTGGTGCCAAAAATCACTCCATCGTACTAAAAGATGCGAACTTGGACAATGCCGCTACGCAAATCATCAACGCAGCATTCGGTTCAGCCGGAGAACGTTGCATGGCTTGTTCAGTCGTCGCGGTAGAGGATGATATTGCAGATGAATTTGTTGAAGCCTTACTCAAGAGAGCAAATGAACTGACCATCGGAAATGGTTTGGATGAAGGGATCTTCCTCGGACCTGTCATTCGTGACACACATAAAGAACGAACAGAACAATACATCGCGACTGGTGAAAAAGAAGGCGCAACATTGGTTCGCGACGGTCGCCAAGACAGCGCAGCTAAAGAAAAAGGATACTTTGTTGGACCTACCATCTTTGATCACGTAACGAGTGAAATGAAAATTTGGCAAGACGAAATTTTCGCCCCTGTTCTATCTATTAGCCGTGTGAAAAATGTAGATGAAGCGATCGAGTTATCAAATAAATCCAGGTTCGCAAACGGCGCGTGTATTTTCACGAGAGACGGTGGAAACGTACGGAACTTCCGTGAAAACATCGACGCGGGAATGCTCGGATTAAATATCGGCGTACCTGCACCTATGGCCTTCTTCCCGTTCTCCGGCTGGAAAGATTCCTTCTATGGTGATCTTCACGCCAATGGAAAAGATGGGCTAAACTTCTATACACGTCAGAAAGTACTTACTGGTCGTTGGGAGTAATCACTATACAATACGAAAACACCTTCTCTTTGTTTTAAACAGAGAGAAGGTGTTTTACGTATTATCGAATGGTAATTATCTGGATAGTTTCGAATTTCGTGGGGGCCTGGTACTGTGTCGAAGCAGAATTGTGCCTGAATTGCATGGGGGCCTGGTACTGTGTCGAAGCAGAATTGTGCCTGAATTGTGTGGGGACCTGGTACCGTGCCAGTACCGTGCCATAAAAAAAACATGTACTAACCAATACTCCCCCTACATATAGATAGTCCGTAACAGAAAAAGGGAGGAATCATTCATGAAACCAGCAATTCAAAACAGTAACGCAAGAGGGACTACAAAACAGACCACTATGAAAGCAGCGATCGTTAAAGAATTCCAGACAAAGTTGCAGATCGAAGACACACAAATACCAACACCAGGAGCGGGTCAGGCGTTAGTGAAATTAGAGGCATGCGGCGTCTGTCATACAGACTTACACGCAATTAACGGTGACTGGCCTGTCAAACCGAAACTTCCTCTCATTCCAGGACATGAAGGCGTAGGAATTGTAGAAGCTGTTGGACCAAACGTCACGTCCGTACAAGTCGGCGACCGTGTCGGTATCCCTTGGCTCTACTCTGCATGTGGTGAATGTGATTATTGTCTAGAAGGGAAAGAAACACTATGCCATAGCCAAGAAAACGGTGGCTATTCAGTGGACGGTGGATACGCGGAGTATTGCCTTGCAGCAGCGGATTACGTTGCGAAAATCCCTGAAAACCTAAGCTCTGTTGAAGCCGCACCTATTCTTTGTGCAGGCGTGACAACCTATAAAGCATTGAAAGTATCCAGTGCAAAGCCAGGAGACTGGGTCGCGATTTACGGCATCGGTGGATTAGGTCACGTAGCGCTACAGTATGCGAAAGCTATGGGATTCAATGTAGTCGCAGTAGATATTGCGGATGAAAAATTAGAGCTTGCGAAGAAACTTGGCGCCGATATTACAGTCAATGGCAAAAATGAGGATCCTGCCGAAGCCATTCAAAACCAAGTCGGTGGCGTTCAAGCGGCTATTAGCGTAGCTGTAGCCCAAGTGCCATTTGAGCAAGCGTATCGTTCCGTTAAACGTGGCGGCACATTGGTTGCGGTCGGACTTCCACATGAAGATCTACCGATTCCTATTTTCAATACAGTTCTAAACGGCATTACAGTAAAAGGTTCTATCGTTGGAACACGGATTGATATGAAAGAAGCGTTGGACTTTGCTGCGCGCGGTAAAGTGAAAGCGCAGATTGAGACGGCTCCTCTTTCCGAAGTAAATACGATTCTTGAAAAGTTGGAAAAAGGACAGATTAATGGACGTATTGTGTTGACGTTTGATTGATCGTCAGCCCGCTTACTGAAATGTACTCTTTACTACTTTTTAGATATATAGCTTACTAACAGTATATTCCTACATTCCTATCCTCAAATCGAAACACCCTACATGGAAGTTTTTCTACCATGTAGGGTGTTTTTAATTATTTAATTAACCCAAGTACTTTCATCATTTCTTCATTACCTTTGGAAGCGTTTTCAATAACATTTGCAAACTCTTCTGAATCTGCATAAGCTGAAGTTAGTTGCTGATTCACCATGATTTCTTGAGTTTCAGGCTTCTCTAGAATCTCTTTAATTGCATCATGTAAGATAGACACAATTTCTTCCGGAGTATCTTTTGGAGCTAGGAAACCTACATAATAACTTGCAACTGAACTCAATCCTACTTCAGTTGTTGTAGGAATATCTTTATAGAAATCAGTAGATCCTTTGCTTGCTGTATCGAATACTAACGGACGAATATCCCCACCTGTTTCAGTATCTGGACTAAGGAGACCACCCATGATTTGACCAGATATAATAGCATTTTTTACATCTGCTACACCCTCAAAAGGTACGTGCTTCGTTTTCACATCGAGCTCTTTACTGATCTTCTCCATGGAAATGTGACCGCCACTACCTGTTCCACCTGAAGCACCGTATGTGAATTGATTAGGATTTTCTTTTACAAAAGCCAGCCAATCATCATATGTTTTTAAAGGCGAATCGTCTTTTACTGAAATAGCTGTAGTGATTTCATAAGCTTTCGCAATTGGCTTGAAATCTTCAATTGAATAACTGGTTTTTCCGTAATGTGGTTGAATATCTAATCCAGAACTCGTAGTAATAGCGATCGTATAACCATCTGGTTTTGCCGTTGCCACTTCCGTTAAACCAAGCGTAGTCCCAGCTCCGGGTTTGTTAATGACAGCCACTTGTTGTTTGTGAGGCAAGTAATTTGGTAACTCTTTAGCAATCATTCTTGCCATAACATCTGTAGAACCCCCAGGTGCAAATGGAACAATCAATTCAATCGGCTTTTCAGGATAAGAAGAGCTCTGATCTATGGTTTCCGCTGCCGCTTTAGTCGAGCCACTTTCTGGTTGTGCCTGCTTATTCGAACAACCTGCCATCATGACGAATAGCGCTGCGACAAAAATATATACAAATTTTTTCATAAAATACATCTCCTTTTATAGTAAATAATAGTTAAATTGATTGAATATTCCGTCTAATTTGTGTAAAAAAGAAGGACGCCCATCTAGCATCCTTCTATTTACTGTTGCCAACATTCTTAAACTGATACTATTTTCTGAGAGATATAATCCCCTAAAATATCCGCTAATTTTTCGGGTTGTTCTAAAGGAATTAAATGACCCGCATCCTCAATTTCCTTTACAATTGGATGTTGCAAATGTTCCACCATATTCTGTTGTCTTTCAAAAGGTACAACTTGATCATTTGGACTTCCTACAATTAGTACCGGATAGTCGATGGTCGAAAGTAGTTCTGCACGATCTGGACGTGATGCTGTCGCACGTAAATGCGCCATGTATCGATCAGCTCCATACTCTTTCATCATCTGCTCACGAATCTCTGTAATGTCTTGGCGATCGATATGATCCGGATGAACGCCTTTAGACGCTGTTGCTCGAACCATTTCTTCATACTCTCCTGCCTGTACTCGTTGAATAGCGGATTCTCGCACTTGCTTCATCTTAGCAGTATCTGCATTGGCAACAGATGAAACTAACGCCAAGCTTTTTACTCGCTCAGGTGCTTTATCTATAATAGCAAGCGCTACATAACCGCCAAATGAATAACCAAACAAATGGAACTCTGTCGGTAATTCTTTTAATAACTGATCTGCAATGCTACCTACATCTTCAAGTGCTGGCACATCGACCGCTATACTAGTTATTGAAGAATCTAGATGCTCTTTCACCCCGTCAAAGATTTTTTTCGAGTTATTTAGTCCTGGAATCATCACTAGATTTTGTTTAGTTTCGTTCTGCATGTATTCTATCCCCTTCCACCCAAGTTGAATGTATACCATTTGAAATACGCGCTGGTAAAATTACGCGTGCTACAGGTCCTGCTGAAATATCTTTTGCATCCAAAATTAAACATTCTGATCGGTTTTCAATCATATCTGTGATAAATGTTAGAACATAACCATCATCTTCTTCAACTGCACCTACACGTTTAGCAACGACTGGTTCACTTCCATAACGTTGATCTCCGTATTCAAAACGCATGGTGTCACCATTCTTCATGTCATATCGTTTCAAGCCGACTTTCAACCAATCATCCTTATGGAACAACGTGTTATAACTAAAACGGTAGTCATAGCCCATATTTTCATTGCTCACAACAGGGAACTCTGTCACTTCATCATCAATTAATTCCTCAACTGTCTGGCCCGTTCGCATATTGAACTTCCAACGATACATTTGCGTTTTCGCCTTATGTTTGTTCAAGTTAGATTTAATTTTTTCATACGCATCGTTACCTTGTACACCAATTGGCGGTTTACCTGGCGTTGTCAATTGAATACATCCATCTTGAATGACCCAGTCACCATCTTCATAACAGTTCGCTAAGTGTAAGATAAAGCAAGGTTTTGCTTCAAACCACTTAATTTGTGAATTGTCACCATGACGGGGAATGACACCAAAACGTGCTGGACGATCATCGTAAAAACGAACGCGTCGAATATCTTTTTTCAATAGGTCTTCATCCAGAATGAATGGAAGGTCGTGTAAAATGGTATAGTTCTTTGTAATTCCTAAATCATGTGGCCAACGTGGTCCTGGTAATTCAACTGGCACGTAGTGTGACAAGTTACCTTGACGATCAAGCACACCGTAATTCAAGTATGGGTATTGTTCGCCATAGT
Source organism: Sporosarcina sp. P3 (assembly GCF_002743415.1). Taxonomy (NCBI): domain Bacteria; kingdom Bacillati; phylum Bacillota; class Bacilli; order Caryophanales; family Caryophanaceae; genus Sporosarcina; species Sporosarcina sp. P3. The sequence continues at coordinate 267,210 of NZ_PDZE01000005.1, read as the reverse complement.
TGAAGAACATGAGCTCACCTGTGTAAACGTCTACTTTGTAGTGGGAAGCGATTCCGCGCGGCAAAATCTTTTGATTGATTTCCGCATCGACACCTAACGTTTCTAATGTCAGTGGATCCAAACGCCATGGTTCACTACCTTGAGACATCGTAGCAAGTAATTTACCCGCATGTGCTATGACGTCTGTTCCTGCATTGTCTTTCATTTTTCCGATACTACCCCATCCTCGCGCTGTAGCTAGATGAGGCTCAAGCATTCCTGGCCATAGTGATTTACCTGCAGATTTTTCAGCCAAGTAGCCTACTGTTTGAACAAAGCGGTTACGGTATTCTGCTTTACCATCTTCAAAATGAATTGCATGTAGCATGCCGTCCCCATCAAATGGATGATAAATCCCTAGTGGCTCATGGACTTGGTTATGTGTATTTCGAATATAAATTCCATGCAAGTCTTTTGGGATTTCGCCAATCACTTGCATAGTATCTGTAGTCGCTGTATATTCCGTATCCATCGGTGCAAAGAAACCTTGTAAATACGGGTGGTCCGTATCCTTTGATACCGTTACATTGATTTTGTCATGAACTTCTAACATTCTACAACACTCCTTAATTTTAAGTTTTATATGGGTGGATCATGAAACAACGAGTAAACAGACTAAAAGGAAGCGTTTTCATTTTCGTTGTACATTGTGGCCTCTTTGCTAAACTTTCTAGAGTGATAATGCAAATCGTCCAGTAATTCTATTGAAGCCAGGTGAGTTACTATCTAATCTACTACCCGGCATACAAATTCTTTTTCCATGATTGGTAGACTGTTCATCGATTTCCTTCAATTAGAAAAACCCAGCATAAGATGATTACGTACATGAATAAACATTCATGACAGTTTCATCAAATACTGGGTTCTATTGTTACTATAAGAAGAGGTTGTCTTCTTATCGCAATATAACCGTATTTTCTTCAACTTTGGAATGATCCCAATACCGTTGTACTGCCGATTGAAGCGCAACGATAACAGATTGTTGGGATGGTGCAATATAGTGAGTTTTAATTCTCTCTATTAATACCTCTAAACCATCGCTTAGACAGTAACCAATCAGTAATTTCCCGAAAAAACTTTTTGTTAATCCAGCTAAAAAAACGAACTCTACATCTTGAATTACATGTGTAGTTCTATTGATCTCAAGAACAATACTTGTATGCTTGTATACTTCATACATAGCAGTGCCTTGGGGTGCTTTTGAATACCCTGTTACGAGGACGGTATCTAACTCAACCAAAATTTAACGGCCTCCTTCTTCTATGGTTTAAAAAATCTTAACATTCCGATAGATTCTAGTCAACAACTGTTTTCGGAATATTCTTTATTCCATTTAAGAATTATTGTTTCTCTTGATTCAGTCAATCCGTTGCATCAAAACATAACCGAAACAGATTTGGTATCCAAATAATCTTCTACCCCATACTTTCCGCTTTCACGACCAAGTCCACTTTCTTTCACACCACCAAATGGCGCTTGAATTGCAAATGGTGCTGGATCATTCACGCCGACCATTCCATATTCCAACTGCTCGGATACGCGGTACATACGACCAAGATCCTTTGTGTAGAAGTACGAGGCTAAGCCATACTCCGTATTATTCGCTTTTTCAATCGCTTCTTCTTCCGTTGTGAACCGAATTAAAGGGGCTACTGGGCCAAACGTTTCTTCTGCAGTAATTTTCATCTCTTCCGTCACATTGCCGAGGATAGTGGGTGCATAGAAACTACCATTTTCATAGCCTTCACCTGTTAATCGTTCCCCACCGCAAAGCAATTCTGCACCTTTTCCAAGAGCATCCGTGACTTGATCATGGACGCTAGCAACTGCTTTGTCGTTAATTAATGAACCCATTTGATTTGATTCATCTAAGCCATTTCCAACTTTCATGCTTTCTACAGCTGCTTGAAGCTTCTGTGAAAATTCTTCATAGATTGCATCCTGAATATAGACGCGGTTTGTACACACACATTGCTGACCCGATGAAGCAAATTTACTTCCGATGACTCCTTTAACCGCAAGATCCAAGTCTGCATCTTCAAAAACTATATACGGTGCATGACCGCCGAGTTCCATAGATACACGCTTTACTGAATCCGCTGATTGACCAATTAGTTTTTTCCCTACTTCAGTTGAACCCGTGAATGAAATTTTCCTTACGTCTTTACTATCCATTAATGTTTTCGCAATAGGTCCTGACGAACCTATTACCAAGTTCACAACGCCTTTTGGTAACCCTACCTCATCAAAAATTTTAAATAATTCTAGAGAGGATAACGGTGCCTCAGATGACGGCTTCAATACAACTGTACAACCAACTGCAAGGGCCGGCGCCAATTTCCTAGCCCCCATGGATAACGGAAAATTCCAAGGAGTAATGGCTGCGACCACACCTACAGGTTGTTTAATAACATGACCACGTTTATTGTTGCTAACGATTGGCATTACATCCCCATAGATTCGACGTGCTTCTTCTGCATACCACTTATAAAATGAGATGGTGCTCCCTACTTCATAGCGTGCATTATGGATGGATTTCCCCATCTCTTTTGTAATGATTTGTGCCAAATGTTCTTTATTCTCTTCTAGTTTATCAACGATTTTCATTAAATATGAACTTCTTTCTTCAGCTGTTAAGCCAGACCAAACGGGAAACGCCGCTTTAGCAGCATCAATCGCCAGTTGCGTTTCTTCCACTCCTACTACACCCACTGTATCTACTATTTCTCCATTTGCCGGATTTCTAATTTCAAGCGTATTCTTCGTATCAATCCATTCGTTATTAATATACATATTCGTCCAGCCACCTTTGCATTTTACTAGTTCACTAATTTTACTTTTTAGAAACACAAAAAAACCAAGCATTCATAAGTTAATCTAGAACGAATCATTCGAGATCTCCCTATCCAACACTTGGTTATATTGTTGACTTAAGAAGAGGTTGTCTTCCTAACACAATAAAACCGTATTCGATTATTTAGATTTTTTCTACTCAACTTTTTGATGAGTCGATATCTACAATAATATTCATTGTTTTCAGATTTGTCAATAACTTTATTGTTTCTTTGTAAAATTTATGAAATTAACAATAGATACGAATTGTTATAAATTTTCTAAAATTTTCATTGACTAATAGGTATAGCTTGCTGTAGATTATAGTTAGTGAAGTAAACTAACTTATTTTCAAGGAGGAACAACATATGACTACTTGCCCTTATTCCCAAAAGAAAGTAACGTATCTCATTCCAATTAAAGAATTACGAACTGAGGAGGACTTCCTCAATATACACACATGGTTAGCGGATATGCGAAAAAATTCACCAGTCCGCTTTGATGAGAGCAGACAGTGCTGGGATATCTTCCTTTACGAAGACGTGGATGCAATTTTTAGAAATTCAAAAGAATTTTCAAGCGTTCGAAAATTTCATGCGCCCACTCCTTTGCGCAGTATACTGAATATGGATCCGCCTGAACATACAAAATTACGAAAATTGGTAAGTAAAGCTTTCACGCCAAGAGCCTTGTCTAAATTGGGTCCACGTATTGAAGAATTATCAAATGAACTTATTCAACAGGCACTTCCGAGTGGAAAGATTGATGTGGTAAATGAATACGCTTACTCTTTAACAATTAATATGTTAGTGAATTTATTAGGCGTCCCAGAAAAAGATAGTGAATTATTTAAAACATGGTCTGCAGATCTTCTAGCTTCGCCTAAAGACGCTTCAGATGAGGCATACAATGCATCCGTTTCTCACGTAAAAGAAACGATGGATAAAGTAGATTCGTATTTGTTAACGATTATTAATGAGAGACGCGAATCTCCTCAAGAAGATTTAATCACAGAGTTAACACAAGCCGAAATCGATGGAGAACATCTAACTGACGAAGAAATCTTAGATTTCGCTGGAATTTTACTACAAGCAGGATTCGGTACAACTGCACGTTTAATTACGAACTTCGTTCGCTCCATGCTTGAAAATCCAGGACTATTTGAGAAATTGAAAAATGATAGTTCATTAATTAATCCAGCTATGGAAGAAGTGCTACGTTTATACCCTTCTATCTATCGTACAACACGTTATGCAAAAGAATCATTTACCATACGCGATCAGACGATACATGAAGGAGATGAAATTCAGTTATGGGTTGCCTCAGCCAATCGAGATGAAGCCATTTTCGATCAACCGAATACATTCCTAATTGACCGTAAACCGAATCAGCACCTTGCTTTTGGTAAGGGTATCCACTTCTGCTTGGGTTCATCATTAGCGCGTTTAGAAGCAAAAATTGCAATAGAAGTATTCGTTAAAAATGTCAGCTCTATTCAACTGCTTGATACGCAGCTGAAACCAATTCGAAGTATGGTAGCTAACGGATTAGAAGAGTTAAATATAAGCATTCAACCATAATTACCCTAGCTATCACATGACGAAAGGATGATTTACTCATGGTACAAGAAAAGAGAGTATATGATATAACAATTATTGGTGGTGGCCCTGTAGGTTTGTTCACGGCATTTTATGCAGGAATGAGAGAGATGTCAGTCAATGTGATTGAAAGTCTACCTCAATTAGGCGGCCAACTCGCTGCGCTCTATCCAGAGAAGTACATTTACGACATTGCCGGATTTCCAAAGATTAAAGCAAAAGATCTAGTGGATAATCTCGTAGAACAAATGGCGATGTTCGAACAGACCATCACACTCGGCCAAACAGTGCAAGTAGTAGAGAAACAACCGAATGGCGAATTCATTGTTCATACTGAAAATGATTCCTACTTAACCAAAACGATTATTATTACTGCCGGAAACGGAGCATTCGACTATAAACGCTTGCCACATGAAAAAGCTGATCTATTTGAAGGGAAAAACCTTGCCTATTTCATTGATGACTTGCAGAAATTTGCCAATAAAAAGGTTTGCTTATTCGGTGGAGGAGATTCAGCAGTCGACTGGGCGTTGATGCTTGAGCCAATAGCTGAAAAAGTAACAATTGTTCACCGAAGAGATAAGTTTCGTGCACATGAATCCACGGTTTCTCGGATGATGAGTTCTAAAGTGGAAGTCTTGACACCGTATAATCCAAAAGATTTCATCGGTAGCGAACGAATTGAAGAAGTGATTATAGAACATACAAAAGGCGAAGCAGATATTCAACTTTCCATAGACGATGTGATCGTAAACTACGGATTCTCTTCTTCTTTAGGACCTATCAAGTCGTGGGGACTAGAATTAGAAAAGAATAGTATACTCGTTAACTCTAAAATGGAAACATCTATTCCAGGAATCTTCGCTGCAGGTGACATATGTACGTACGATGGGAAAGTCAAACTGATCGCAACTGGTTTCGGTGAGGCACCCATTGCCGTATCCAATGCAAAGTTATTAGTTGATCCGTCCGCAAAACTTCAAGCTCTTCATAGCACGAGCATTATGGAAAACAAACAAACTGAAAAAGTCACTTCATAAAACACATATGTAAGGAATGATATTATGGCTAAATATTCAATGGTCGACCAGGACAATTGTATCGCTTGTGGAGCCTGTAACTCAGTAGTAGAAGAAATCTTCGGCTATCATCAAGACGGAATTTCCTATGTGAAATTTGGAGACAACAATGGGCAAGTACCTATTCCTGTAGAACTAGAAGAAGATTTAGAAGAAGCATACGAAGGCTGTCCGAGTGAAGCCATTCTCATTCAAGATAGCCCCTTTTAAAAAAATATTGCATCGTGCATCTATAGCGTGAAGGTATACCATTCTCGCTGTAGATGCTTTTCGCTCATAAAACTAGCCTCCCTATATTTGAGAAAGGAGTGAAATGCAATGGGGCAACGAAACACCCTGTGGACTAAAAACTTTATAGTCATTTTTACCATCAATTTTATTCTAGCACTAGTATTCTTCTTACTCGTTTCAACGATAGCAGTTTTTTCAGTCGAAACATTCCATACATCCACCAGTACAGCTGGTTTATTATCCGGTATATTTGTAATTGGGGCACTAATTGGTCGGTTAGGTGCTGGACGTATAATTCATAGAGTGGGAAGCCAGAAGGTCTTATTGACCGGCTTAATAGGATTTTTACTCACGACCGGGTTTTACATGTTGCCAACAGACTTATCATTTTTCTTTATAAATCGCTTCCTTCACGGCGTCTCGTTTGGTTTTGCAAGTACCGCAACAGGAACGATCATAGCTCAAATTATACCTCCTTCTAGACGTGGAGAAGGCATCGGATATTATAGCTTGAGTACAATTTTATCAACCGCCCTTGGACCGCTTTTAGGGATATGGATTATTTCGCAAACACAAAATTTCTTCTTTGTATTTGTCATTAATTTCGTATTGGCTAGCGTAATCTTCGTTCTTTATTTTCTTGTGCAGGCACCTGCCATGGAAAGAACACCGAAACAAGATAAATTCTCCATTACTCAATATGTCGAATTAAAAGCCGTACCGATTGGGGTCGTAGGAATGTTCCTTGGATTTATTTATTCTTCCATCATGGCGTTTATCCCATTCTTTACAAAGGAGATTGATTTAGTTGAGGCGGGAAGCTTTTTCTTTCTCGTATATGCAAGTGTTGTCTTATTGTCTCGTCCTATCACCGGTCGTTTAATGGATCAACACGGAGCAAATATTATCATCTACCCTTGTCTCGTCTTATTTGCATTGGGCATGCTCTTATATAGTCAAGCACACTATGGGTTCATGATTGTACTAGCAGCGATACTTGTCGGTTTTGGCTACGGTAGTTTCAATTCAATTGCTCAAGCTATTGCGATTAAAGTTACGCCTATACATCGTGTTGGGCTTGCTACTTCAACATACTTTATCCTTTTCGAGCTTGGTTTAGGGTTAGGTCCCTTTACATACGGTTTTTTAATTCCTCATATTGGCTATCGTGGAATTTACCTAACTGCTTTTTTTATGATTTTATTGTCCATCCTTCTTTACTATATACTCCACGGAAGACATGAACGGCAATTGATTCTGCTGGATTCTAAGAACTAACTACAAGCCTCTCAGTACTCCATTCTTGAAGGCTCACTCTCCGCTTATAAGAAAGTATCAAGAGTACAATTGACAGCTTTTACATGAGTGCTAGTGACCTTATACTATTGTTCTTATGATAGAGTTCCTTCTATTATATAGAGGCCAATTCCACTAGGTAATTTTCATGCCAAAGTAAAAAGCAACAAAGGAAATGTACATCATGTCCTTTGTTGCTTTTTGGGTTGTTCTTACTTAATTAAATCTAACTCTTCCATCGACTTCTTGTTTTGATCAGAAGCTGCTTTAATTGTTTGTCCAAAATCCTTGCTATCTGCATATGAAGGTGCAAGGTTTTGAGTAACCATCAATTCTTGTATTTCTTCTTTTTCCATAATCTCTTTTATTGCATCATGCAAAATCTGAACGATGTCTTCTGGCGTACCTGCTGGTGCAATAAATCCTGAATAGAATTCTGTTTCTGTCTCAAGGCCTAACTCTTTTGTATTGGGAATGTCATCGTAATAATCTGTCACGCCTTTAGAATCAGTGACGAACAACAGTGGCTTCAAGTCTCCTCCGTTTTCAGTATCGGGTCTAGATTGCCCTGCCATGATTTGGCCACTCATCACTGCGTTCATGACATCCGCAACGCCTTCGAATGGCACGTGCTTCATCTCAACACCTAACTCTTTGCTTAGGTTCTCCATCGCGATGTGCCCACCGCTCCCCGTCCCGCCTGTTGTACCATACGTGAATTTTCCTGGATTTTCCTTAACATAAGCTAACCAATCTTCGTACGTGTTTAAAGGGGAGTCCTCCTTCACTACAATTGCAGAATTTAATACATACGTTTTAATGATAGGTTCAAAGCTATCTATTTGATAAGACGCCTTTCCGTAATGGGGTTGAATGTCTAAACCTGAACTTGTAGTAAATCCTAAAGTATAACCATCTGGCTTCGATGTTGCGACATCCGTCAAGCCTAGTGTCGTTCCAGCACCCGGCTTATTGATCACAGCTACTTGTTGTTTATTTGGTAGGAATTCCGGAAGCTCTTTCGCAATCGCACGTGCAAATACATCGGTCGGTCCACCTGGATTGAATGGTACGATGACTTCAATCGGTTTTTTTGGATAAACGGATGCTGCTTCCACCTTTTTCCCATTACTTTCTTTCTTCTCACCATCTGTTGACTTTCCAGATGAACAACCTGCTACAATCAGCATTAGTACAGCAAGCATTACTAGTAAATTCTTTTTCATCATCTAATCCCCTTTTCTACGTGATCTTTGTTACAGCCAATGTTCTGAACTACTTATACACTTAATTAGTCATCCTCACTAACCAAATGCACGATTACCAATCGCTCCTGCTATTTAACTTACACACAAACCTTTTAATTCCACATACGGAACTCTTTTTCATTGTGTAGATTAATAGTACACGATATATGTAAGCGGTGTCAATTCATTTTTCAAAATACTTTGATTATGCTGTTTAATCTACTTATTACGACTATAAACGATTATTCCACTTGATTTAGTTAATTGTAAATTGTATTCTATCATTATGATTCCGTATAGGGAATTTAATTTCACTATAAAAACTTTAGTTGAGGAGAGGTAGCATGAAAGCTGTAATAGCTGAAAATGGGAAGCTCGTTATGCAACAATTCCCTGAACCCATTCCACATGAAGATGAGTTAGTAGTTGAGATCAAGACAACGGCATTGAATCGTGCAGACCTTGTTCAAAAACAAGGAAATTACCCATTACCTGAAGGTGCTTCGCCAATTATGGGTATTGAAATGGCGGGCGTTGTGATAGAAGTTGGTTCGAAAGTGAAAGATTGGAAAGTTGGCGACCGTGTATGTGCAATTTTACCGTCAGGCGGTTACGCGGAAAAAGTAGTTATTCCTGCTGCCATGGCGATTCCCATTCCACTAAACTTCTCATTTGAACAAGCAGCTGCGATTCCTGAAGTGTTTTTAACTGCTTACTTGAATTTATACACGTTAGGAAATCTACAGGCGGGCGATGATGTACTAATCCACGCAGGTGCTAGTGGTGTCGGAACAGCTGCAATTCAGTTAGTTAGAGAGGCAGGTGCTCGTTCGATTATTACGGCCGGAACGGACAGGAAACGCACTTTTTGTATGGAACTAGGCGCAAGCAAAGCAATTGATTACAAAGCAGGACCATTTGTTGAAGAGGTCTTGAAAGCTACTGACGGAAAAGGCGTGAATACAGTTCTAGACTTCATCGGTGCTCCGTATTTCGAACAAAATATCCAATCATTGGCCGTGGATGGTAAGTTACTATTGGTCGGTGTCTTGGGTGGACGAGTAGTTCAAGAGGTAAATTTAATGGATTTAAAGATTCCACGTATCCAGTTGATCGGTACGATGCTACGTGTTCAGCCAATTGAGAACAAAATTAAGCTGACGAGAGAATTCAGTGAGTATGCCATTCCTTTATTCGAGAATGGTAAGCTTGAACCGATTATTGACTCGGTTTGGGAACTGGATAAGATTAATGATGCCCACACATATATGGAAGAAAATAAAAACATCGGAAAAATTATTATCGCTGTAAATAATTAAATTGCCTAAAAGATTTAAATTTTAGCTAGAACCTAATCTAATAAGAAATTAAACATCCCCTTCGTACGTAGTTTCACATGTACGAAGGGGATGTTCTCTTGCTTATTAATGCATATGACCGTGACCCAAGTCTCCCATGCCCTCCATCGGATCTCTGCCACCCACGTCCGCGATGACCGCTTCCGTTGTTAATAGCATCGCTGCGACGGACGCTGCGTTCTGTAGTGCTGAACGCGTCACTTTCGTTGGATCAATAATACCAGCTTGAACCATGTTAACCCAGCTGTTTTCAGCCGCGTTAAAGCCTGTTCCTAATTCTTCACGCTTTAATCGATCTACAACAATGGAGCCTTCAAGACCCGCGTTATTCGCAATTTGTCTAACAGGCTCTTCCAAAGCACGTAAAACGATTCGTACACCCGTTGCTACGTCGCCTTCTACCTCTTCTAGACTCGCCTCTACTTTGCTATATATATTGACAAGCGCAGTTCCCCCACCTGCTACGATGCCTTCTTCGACAGCAGCACGCGTTGCATTCAATGCATCTTCAATGCGTAATGTCAGCTCATTCAGTTCTGTTTCAGTCGCTGCGCCCACTTTGATCACGGCTACTCCGCCAGCTAGTTTTGCTAGACGTTCTTGTAGTTTTTCTATATCAAATTCAGAAGTTGCATCTTCTAGTTGCGCACGAAGAGCACCTACGCGACTTGCAATTGCATCTGATTCACCGTATCCTTCAACAATTGTAGTACCATCTTTCGTCACGACAACTTTAGCAGCGCGTCCCAATTGCGTCATGTCAGTCGTTTTTAAATCTAACCCAATATCTTCTGATACAACTTGTCCGCCCGTTAAAATAGCAATATCTTCAAGCATTGCTTTACGACGTTCTCCAAAGCCAGGTGCCTTTACCGCCACAGCCGTGAACGTACCTCGAAGTTTGTTGACCACTAGTGTAGCAAGTGCTTCACCTTCAATATCTTCCGCAATAATAAGAAGAGGTTTTCCTTGTTGAACCACCTGTTCCAATACAGGCAAAATTTCCTGTGGACTCGTAAGTTTCTTATCCGTAATTAAAATATATGGATTCTCCAGTACCGCTTCCATCTTATCCATATCTGTAGACATATAAGCTGATGCATAACCACGGTCAAATTGCATACCTTCAACTACTTCAAGTTCTGTATGGAAGCCTCTTGATTCTTCAATTGTGATGACGCCATCTTTTCCAACACGTTCCATTGCTTCCGCGATCAAATCCCCGACTTCATTGTCGCCAGACGAAATGGACGCAACTTGTGCAATTTCTTGTTTACTGTCAATTACATCAGAGATGGCTTGTAATTCTTCTACTGCTACGGAAACTGCTTTCTCGATTCCTTTACGAATTCCCACTGGATTAGCTCCAGCTGTAACGTTTTTCAGACCTTCACGAATCATTGCCTGTGCAAGAACCGTTGCCGTCGTTGTACCGTCACCAGCAATTTCATTCGTCTTAGAAGCAACTTCTGCTACTAACTTAGCCCCCATATTTTCGAATGCATCTTCTAATTCAATTTCCTTCGCTATTGTGACACCATCATTCGTAATCAAAGGCGAGCCGAAATTTCTCTCTAAAACGACATTACGCCCCTTAGGTCCGAGTGTAACCTTTACTGCATTAGCTAATGTATCTACTCCACGCAACATAGCATTACGTGCGTCTTCATTAAATTTAATCTCTTTCGCCATAGCTAGAATCCCCCTCCATTTGTCTTCCCTACATTATTGAATAATTGCTAATATGTCATTTTCATTTAAAATCAGGTATTCATTGCCTTCGTATTTAACTTCTGTACCTGCATATTTAGCGAAGAGAATTTGATCCCCTTCTTTTACTTCCAATTCTGTTCGTTGGCCATCTGAAAGTACACGACCAGTCCCAACAGCCAGTACTTTTCCTTGTTGCGGCTTGTCTTGTGCGGAATCGGGTAACACAATCCCGCTTACTGTTGTATCTTCAACTTTCGTTAATTCAATGACAATTCGATCACCTAGTGGCTTTAACATATTCACTATACCTCCAATTCATTATTGTGGATCGACGGATTCAATCCAGTTACTCAGTTTTTCTGCTGATACTGCGGGTTGCTCTAGCGGAATCATATGACCTGTGTGAGAGATCGTGACAAACTCTGCATCTGGAACTTGTTCAGCGACAGCTTTTACCTTGTCAACCGTAATAACCAGGTCTGTTTCCCCAGCAATTAATAATTTAGGGATCTTTGCTTCTTTCAATAATTGTGTACGGTCTTGCCTGCTAATCATTGCTTTCACATGAGGTATATAACTTTCCGCACCATAATCTTCTACAATTTTCTTACGGAGTGCAAGTAACTCTTCGTTTTCCAAGCTGTCTGGATGGAATGTTTTCGGTGCATTTGCTTCAGTCATTTCAAAGTACTCTCCGTTTTCAGCGCGTTCGATAGATTTTGCTCGATTTTCTTTTTGTGTATCACTATCTGCTGTCGTTAAAGAACCCATCAACGTAATGCCTTGAATACGCTCTGGTGCTTGGGCAAGCATTTCTAACGCTACATAGCCACCAAATGAAAATCCACAAACATAAAACTTCTCTGGTAATTCTTTTAATAGTGTATCTGCAATATCTTGAATACTTGGTAATTGTGGTACATCTACTGGAAATGCTTCAATGGTTGGTGATAGTTCTTTCACTACACCATCCCATGTTTCTGCTGTGTTATTTAAACCAGGTATTAATACTAATTTTTGTCCCAACACAATCACTCCTTCATGATATATCTACTATTCTTAACGCATACTGTTCTTTACATTAGTTCGCTGCATTTTCCTTCATCATTTTATTCTTTCTATTAGCAACAATCGTATTTCGTAAACTTTGAAGAAGTATTAACACGGTAATGATCGCCAGTACCATAAAAATGGGGCGATTTAAATAGAAACCTATATCGCCTTGAGATAGAATGACCATTCTACGTAAGCTTGTCTCAATAATTGGGCATAGTACAAAAGCTAAGATGAAATAGGCAACTGAGAAATCAAGCATACGAAGTATATAGGCGACAACCCCTAAACCGAGCGCTAGCCATAAATCAAAGTGAGCATTTTGGGATGTGTATACACCGATAAGTGAGAACACTAAGATAGCAGGAACTAGGAATGACTCTCGTAATATTAAAACTTTCGCGAACATACCCGTCATGAATTTACCCATTATATACATACCAATCGTTGTGAACATGAAACCGATAAAGATAGCATTGATTAACTCCGGATTATTGTTTAATACTTGTGGTCCAGGTTGAATTCCGTGAATGATAAATGCACCTGCAATAATTGCAATAGAGGCAGATCCAGGAATACCTAGTGTTAATAACGGAAGTAATGCCCCACCGACAGTTGCGTTATTCGCAGCTTCTGGAGCTACAATTCCATCCGGATTTCCTTCGCCAAAGGTCTCTGGGCTTTTTGCTGTTTTCTTCGCTGCCATATAGGCGAACCAGCTCGATGCATTGGAACCTAGTCCTGGGATAATCCCTACGATCGAACCAATTGATGCACCGATTCCAATGGATTTAGAAACAGCACGAAATTCTTTAAATGTTAATTTTACTTTTAAATCCTTGGCTAGCAATTCTCTTTTTTCATTCAGATTCTCTGATATCATTTTGAATATTTCAGTAAAGGCAAACAAGGCTACAACTAATGCAATGATATTCAATCCATCCGACAATTCCAGTATATCTCCAGTGAAACGAGGTAATCCTGTGAACATATCAATTCCTACAGTGGCTGCCATCAATCCAAGGATGATCGAGATAGAAGCTTTCATCGCATCGGAAGATCCTAGTGCGGCTACTGCTAATAATCCAATGACACCTAGCATGAAATATTCAGGCTCACCTAATTTCAATGCAAATGCTGCTAGTGGCTTGGATAAGAATATTAATACTAGACCACCGAATAATCCACCTATTGTCGAAGCTGTCAGTGAGAAGGCCAATGCCTTACCTGGCGATTTATTCTTTGCAAAAGGCTGTCCATCTAACTGCGTGGCTGCAGCCATTGCTGTACCTGGGATCCCTAATAATATAGCGGATATTGAGCCACCATATTCTGCTCCTTGATATACTGCAAGTAACATAAGGATCGAGCTAAGTGCATCCATATTGTAAGAAAGCGGTAATAACAGAGAGATCGCTAGCATTAATCCTAACCCTGGAAGCGCTCCCATAAGCATGCCAACGAAAAGTCCAATAAAGATGGCACTTCCGCAGGCTATAAGTACTGATATGTCCATATGTATTCCACCTTTATTTTAGAAATCAATATACATCAAGTTATTGAACACGAGATATACAAACGCCATTAAAACGAGCGAGACGATTAGATTAACGGTGATCATGCGAGACTTTTTCATAGCAAGTGGCCAACGGAAGAACGTAAATAATACAACTAGCAAGATAAATGTGATGAAGTAGAAGTATCCGATATATTCCCAGACGAGAAAGTAAACGACAATAGCTGCAATGGTGATTAGAATTTTTTTCATTCCATTGAAAGGCAGCACCTCGTCTGTTTTCTTCAACCACTTTAAAATACTAATTAGACAAAAACCTATAAGAGTTACCCCAAGAATGATAGGAAAAAATCCCGAACCTAATTCCCCTTCAGGTGTCCCTTCATTTGCTTTTACGGCAGTGTAGATATAATAAACACCCATGAGGATGATGACGATAAGAATAGAAATATCTAACTTTTTTTTGCTCATTTGATCACTCCTTATCAACCTGCTAGTCACTTGTAAATAAGTGAGTAACCATCACAAGTGAACAAAACATGTGATGGTTACTAGTTACTTAAGATTATTTTATTAACCCTAAGTCTTTCATGACAACTGTATTACGCTCTACAGCATTCTCGATTGTTGTAGTGAATTCTTCTGGATTACCATAAGAAACAACTAAATTTTGTTTTTCCATTAATTCTTGAATTTGTGGTAGATCCATCACTTCTTTAATGGCATCGTGCAAAATGGTGACAATTTCTTCTGATGTACCTTCTGGAGCAATAAAGCCCGCATAGTACTCACTTCTTGCATGAAGTCCGAGTTCTGTTGTATTCGGTGTGTCTTTATAGTAATCAGTTACCCCTTTTGAATCGGTTGTGAATAGTAATGGTTTCAAATCTCCACCTACATCCGTGTCAGGACGCATTTGGCCACCTTCGATTTGACCACTCATTACCGCGTTCATTACATCCGCTACCCCTTCGAACGGAACGTGCTTTGTATCAACATCTAGTTCTTTACTTAAATCTTCCATTGCAATATGTCCACCACTGCCTGTACCGCCAGATGTTCCATACGTGAATTTACCTGGATTCTCTTTAACGTATGTCAACCAATCTTCATACGTATTTAATGGAGAATCTTCTTTTACTACAATTGCTGAATTAAGTTCATAGGTTTTAATGATCGGTTCGAAGTTTTCAGGTTTATAAGAAGTTTTTCCATACGCTGGTTGAATATCAAGACCTGAGCTTGTAGTAAAACCAATTGTATAACCATCCGGCTTGGACTTTGCTACTTCTGTTAATCCAAGCGTAGTTCCTGCACCTGGCTTATTGATTACTGCAACTTGTTGCTTATTTGGCAAGAATGCTGGCAATTCTTTCGCAACTGCACGAGCGAAAACGTCTGTAGAACCACCTGGTGAAAATGGTACGACCAATTCTAGTGGCTTTTCAGGGTAAGTTGAAGAAGAACCTTTAGCAGATACTTCATTAGCAGAAGATTTGTCTGAAGAACATCCCGCAACGATCAGCATAAGTGCTGCTAATAAAAAGATTATTGTTTTTTTCATTATAGTCATTCCATTCTGTTTGTAGTTTCCAAGTTGTTTTTTGCATAATGTACGACTACTTCGTATACCACCAAGCAGAAGCTTCATTTGAAGAGTTGCATAAAAGCGCTTTCTTTCGAACAAATCGTTTAATAGAATCTGTTCCTAGTCGTGAACCGCCTAAGCCTGATGCTTTAAATGCATTTTTCTCTGCCACATCGCGATCTCCAATAAAGAATGGCGCTAGTCCACTATCATTGATGCTAATGCCCCCTGCATCCAGCTGCCTTGCAATCGCTAGACCTTCTTCATTTGTACCGGCAAATACAGCCCCGCTTAAACCATAAGGAGATTCATTGGCTAATTTTATTGCCTCTTCAATCGTGTTGAACGGCATGATTGGCATAACAGGACCGAATGTTTCATCATTCATAATTTTCATCGAGTGATCCACATTAGAGATGACTGTCGGCTTGCACCACAGGCCACCACCTAAGTTCTGGATTTTCCCACCTGTTTGAACAATTGCGCCTTTCTCTCTTGCTTCTGCGATATGGTCGGCAATAATGTCAGCTTGTTTTTCAAAAATCAGAGGTCCTACTTCCCCTGTATCCATTTCAGGATAATTAATCGTAATCTGTTTCGCTTTCTCCGTTAACATCTCAACAAATTGAGGATAAACAGACTCCGCTACATATACTCTTTCTATTGAGTAGCATTGATGGCCAGCACCAAGAACAGATCCTACTAAAATGGCTGAAGTTGCGCGTTCCAGATCAGCTGTTTCTGTAACAATTGCAGGATCTTTTCCGCCTAGCTCTAAAAATGCAGGAATAAACTTCTCTGCAGCAGCCACGCCTACTTTTTTACCTGTAGCTGTACTACCCGTGAAGCAAACCATGTCAATGTGTTGAATCATGGCAGCACCAATATCACCTGCGCCTACAACATACGTGAAAACCTTGGCTAACTCTGGAACTTGTTGGATTGTCGCTAGCAATGGTTCGATAAACCTCGGCGTGACTTCACTAGGCTTCACCACCACTGCACATCCAGCCAAGAGCGCAGGAATCGCATCCATTAAAGATAAGGAAAGCGGGAAATTCCAAGGACTAATAATACCAACCACCGGATAGGGCGAATAATCTGTTGTGGATTTTATATTGGGTAGTGACGTATCTGTAGTAAGCGGAGCTAGTTGCTGCTTGGCAACTAGACTCCATTTCGTAATCCACTTCACGATATTATCTACTTCACGTGTACTTTCTCTACGACGTCCTGTGTCGATCGAAACAGCATCCAATAGTACTTGTCTATTTTCAATCAACACTTCTTTCCATTGTTCGAGAACTTTGATTCGTCCATCAACGCCTAGATCGCTCCAAGCGATTTGTTCTTTGCGTATATTCTTGCAAACTTCTGCTAATCGTTGTTCAGTAATCGATTCAATAGTATAGTCATTTTCACCTGTACGTGGATTACGAACTACAATTGTATTTTCAGATTGTTTAGTAGTCATTTCCTCACCCGACTTTCTTTCATTTGATAAAAGTCTACTTCACTCAATGTGTAACGTTTGCGATGGATTTAGAATGTGCGGTTTCGCCATCTAAGCGCTCTTCCTCAATCCAGCATGCATGAGTTCCATTTGTAATACGTGCTGGTAAACTTACGACCGCAACCGGTCCCGCATCAATTTCTTTCGCATCCAAGATAATACATTCAGAAGTAAGTGTATTCATATCTGTGACGAATGTTAGCAAATAGCCATCGTCTTCACTCTTGGCATCTTTACGTAGAGCAATAACAGGTTCACTACCAAAACGATTATCGCCGAACTCATAACGTTGTTGTCCTCCTGTAAATAAGTCGAACTTTTTAATGCCCATCATATGCCAATCGCCCGCTTTAAATAATACGTTATAGCTATAGCGGTACGGCTTGCCGACTGTTTGGTTAGCTACTACTGGGAATTCTGTAATTTCATCATCTAATACTTCTTCTGTCGTTTTACCTGTTTTCATATTGAAGCGCCATCTGTACATATGAGTTTTCGTATGATGCTTATCTAAGTGTTTACGAATACGATCGTAAGGGTTGCCATCCTGCACACCTACTGCTGGTTTACCAGGATTGTCTTGGATACATCCATCCATGATGACTTCATCGCCGTCTTCATAACAGTTAGCTAGGTGCAAGATAAAGCACGGAGAAGCCTCGAACCATTTAACTTGTGAATTATTACCTCTTCTAGGCACTACACCGAAGCGACTTGGCTGATTCGGGAAGTACTTCAATTTACGGATCCCTAGCTTTAAATCATTTTCATCAAAGTGGTATGGTAAGTCGTGAAGGATTGTATAATTTTTAGTAATCCCCATATCGTGAGGCCATCTTGGTCCAGGCAACTCAATCGGCTCATAGTGAACTAGTTGCTGGTTTTTATCAACCACACCGTAATTCATGAAAGGGAACTTCTCCGTGAAGTTAAAGAACATAAGCTCACCTGTGTCCACATCTACTTTAAAGTGTGAACAAATTCCAGTAGGCATTAACTGACTACCCCACTTCGCTGTTCCAACTGTTTCTAATGTATAAGGATCTAGCTGATATGGTTCGCCACATTGAGACATAGAAGCCAAAATTTTTCCGTTATGTCCGATTACGTCAACACCGGCATTGTCTTTCATCGTGCCCATTGCACCCCAACCGCGATACGTTTCCAAATGTGGCTCCAGCATGCCTGGCCATAATGACTTTCCACCCGCAGCCTGCTCAGCCAAGAAACCTATCGTTTCAATAAAACGATTACGGTATTCAGCTTTTCCATTCTCAAAACGAATAGAGTGCACCATACCGTCTCCGTCAAACGGATGATACGTTCCAAGTGGCTCGTGCGCTTGGTTATGTGAGTTTCTTACATACATACCATTCAAATCTTTAGGAATTTCCCCTACTACCTTTAAGCTGTCCGTGTTCGCTATATACTCTGTATCAACCGGCTCAAACAACCCTTTTAAATATGGATTATCGGTATCCTGACTAACTGTGACATTCACCTTTTTGAAAATTTCATTCATCCTGGCCACTCCCTTTATTTTTTATGTAATAGATTTTTCCTTTATATGTTTCTACTATTCAGTAACCCATTATTTGAAATGGAGAAGTCTGTACTATTTGTGGAGATCTGTCACTGTCACCAAATCATCGACAATCAATTACAACAAATGAGAATAATTGTATATCTACATTTGAAACGTCTATACCCCCTGTAGTAATATGATTTTTTCCATATACGAAAGTTAATTTCACTACCTAACTAAAATATACGGAATGTAAAGTATTCTGTCAATAGAATTTTGTGCAATATTAAAAAGTATCTATAAATTCATAATTTGATCTTTCAATAAAATGAAATGACTCTATATGATTATAAACAATACTAGTGATAAGAATTTTTAAGTAGACATTAGTAATTTGTACTAATAGAAGCGTTTCATTAACAAGGATACTGAAAATTCATATTTTTGTTGACATTTACCGATTCCATACAGTAAAATTGTTTTCACATAAGGAATTATTTATCGGAAATAGGGGGAAATGAAATGTTTGCATTTACAGATAAAGTAGTGCTAGTTACAGGAAGTGCTAGTGGGATCGGCAAAGCGATCGCAAGCGAGTATGCGAAGCTAGGTGCAAAGGTTGTTTTAAACAACTTAGTAGAAACACCCGATATCTTGGAGTTCGTTGAGGAGTTAAAGCAACAAGGTACAGAGGCAAGTTTTGTGGCAGCGGATGTATCCAAGAGAGCTGAAGTCCATAATATGAAACTACATATTGAGAAACAGTATGGAAAGTTAGACATTTTAGTCAATAACGTGGGAGCGTCGTTAATAAAAAAGCCATTTTCGGAAATTACGGATGAAGAATGGGACCTGCATAGCGATGTAAACTTAAAATCCGTTTATCTGGTCACTCAAGAAATGCTTCCTCTATTACAGTCTTCTGAGGGCTCATCTATTGTGAATCTATGTTCAAGTGTTATTCGAAATGGCGGAATTATCGGTGGTAGTGCATACACAGCAGCAAAAGGTGGCGTCGATGCTTTAACTCGCGCACTTGCGAAGGAATTAGCAGCGGATAAAATTCGTGTGAACGGCGTCTCGCCAGGATTAGTAGACTCGAATTTCCATTCAGAAAATGTAGCGAATAAATATCCGCATTTAATTCAAGAAATCCCGCTAAAGCGTGTTGGTAAACCTGAAGATCTAGCCGGCGCTGTATTATTCTTCTCTTCTCCGTACGCATCGTATGTGACTGGTGAAGTTCTAGAAGTTGGCGGCGGGGCACGTTTGAAGTAATGTAACTAGCAGTATTTGCGAACTAGCACCAAGATTCTTGATTGTAAGGAAATCTTCTTTATGAACTGAACCCAAATAACCCACTTATAAAAGTGGAATATTTGGGTTCTTTTTAAGTGAAAAAATATAGTAATCCGATTAGGCAACGTGTAGAACGTTATATTATTTTTAATATTTAATCATAACCGAGTCTCTTGCATTACATCGACTTGCTGAAGCTCACATACAGTACAGCAGGGAGGTGAAGTTCATGTCGAAATGTACAAAAGTAAGCAATGAATGGCTTTTATTCTTCGGAATTTTAGCCGGATATGCTTTGCTCGGCTTGTTTTTAATTGTGCCCGCTTTATTAGTAGCTCTCGGTGGAAACTTGCTACTGTTAGCTGTGGCTGTGATTTTGGTGATCATCATCGTGTTGTTCGCCTTGGCGATTATTCTGAAAGGCCTATCAGGGCTGTTTCATCATCGTAAACACTGATGAATAAAAACAGTCGTCACTTTAGTAGTGGCGGCTGTTTTGTACATATATTGTGTAGAAACCTGGCACTCTATTCATAAAATATTAACCCTTCTCCTCTGACTGTTTGAGCTATATGTAAAATGAGCGGAATACAATGAAAGTAGTTCCTCTTAATGTCTGAAGGGAGATATGTAATGAATAACATCCTTATGATTTTGCTTTTGCAGTTGCTGTATGTTCCCTGCTTCACTCTACGCACGATCTTCATCGTTAAGCAGCTCAGAACGCAAGCGACACTCCTTGGTGCTGTGGAATCATTGATCTATATCTTTGGTTTGTCACTAGTGTTTGACGGAGAACAAAGTTTCTGGAGCATGCTTGTCTACGCGATCGGGTTCAGTATCGGTATCTATATCGGGACCATGGTAGAAGAAAAACTAGCAATTGGCTACACATGCATTCAAGTAAACATCCCTGCATTGAACCAACCCCTCATCGATAAACTCCGGGAAGAAGGTTATGGTGTAACTGTATTTGAAGGTACCGGACGAGACAGTATCAGGTATAAGCTCGAAATTCTGACAAAGCGAAATCAAGAGGAAGGATTATATGAAATGATTGGTGAATATCAGCCAAACGCATTTATCATTACCTATGAACCAAGAAAGTTTAAAGGCGGTTATTTGCTAAAAGCCATGAAAAGAAGAAAAAAAACAACGCCTAAAAAGGATGTTGAAATCTCTTCCACCTCTTCAAAATAATCAGCCATTTCGCTTGCTGTTCGCTCGACTCTCCCAAACTACTTACAAACCTCACCCACTGATACTCTATAAACGTAATTGTATGGAAATTGTGTGGGGACCTGGCACTGTGTCAAAAAGAGTGTCAACTCCAACGTTTTTTGGAGTTGACACTCTTTTCTTTCTTCAACTACTCAAATTGTGTGGAAATTGTATGGGGACCTGGTACCGTGTCTCCGTGTGGGGACCTGGTACCGTATCCATGGTACCGTATCCACCAGATACCCTATCCACCACTCCCCATCACAACTCCCCACGCGGTTTCACCGGATCTCCCTTTGGTGGCGGAATATCCGTAGACTCCGCCAACTTCATCAAATAATACGTTTCTTCCCGCGCCATATGATCTGCCATTAAAGGGGTAAGGGTGCCTAGCGTTTCTTTCTTCAGACCCATCTCTTCCAACTCTTTTAAAAATGCTGTGAAAATCGTCATTTCCAAGTTAATATCTTGATGAAACTTCGTTAACGCTGGGAACTTCAAAATATTCGTACGTAAAAAGCCAGCCATCTCAATTGCTTTTAAGTAAAATGCTTCCCATTCTTTAGTGAATTTTTCACTTTTCTTTTTGAGCTTCTTTTCCACACGGTCCAAATTTGCATCCAGAGCACCTGCATGCCCTGCTGCATCTAGTAACCATAGCAAGTCGTGATGAAGAGGATGTACAGTCGGGGGTTTTTCTCCTTTCGCAAAACAAGTCAATAAGCGAATAGCCTCTTCCACTTCATTCACCATGTGATTAATAAAGGAAGGTGGCAAAGAAATTTTGATGTTGCCAACTAAGTGCTGTTCTATTAATAATAATTTAAACTGTCGGGTTTCTTCACATGCTTGTAGAGCTTCTTGTGCCACCGCCTGTAGAGATTGCGTATCGCGACCTCCCTTTGCTTTGGCAAGAAGGCCATCAAATAACTGTATATGATAGCTTGCTGTCTTTATATTTTCCACTTCATCCGGCGCTAAAGAATCGTGAATGAAGCGTGCATGATCACCTAATATTCGCGACCAAAAACGCAATTCAAATGTCATCTCTTCTTGTAAACTCTTCAACACATTCCCTCCCTGTTCATCAAGGTCTCTGACAGTAGATTGTCTTTTCACACAGCAATAGGAAGCGGTTTCCATTTACAGTAGTCTGCAAACATCTTCCCTATTCATACTATGTGTAGCTACTGTTTTTATGTATGTGTTCATGATGGAGATCCACCTTAATTATTCTAGTCATCGATAGACTTTCACACGAAGCGAGTGTTTATAAGCGGAAGTAAAATAACTCATGGACGTGCTGCATATAGTGAGTATAAATACAAATTGAGGAAGTGGTTTGCATGATTGAAAGGGCGCTGCTTTTGATTATTCTATTACGAGTTATTTCAGGAAGTATAGAAATAACGGCTGCTGCACTCATGTTTAAATTCAATGACTTGGAAAAAGCGTTTTACATTAATTCTTTACTTGCATTAGTAGGCCCATTTATATTAATTGTGACAACAGGAATCGCATTGCACGGCCTCACGGAAAAAGTATCTTTAGTAAGAATGATTTGTCTTTTCGCAGGAATTTTTCTCATCCTTTATAGTTTAAAATCTGAATAAACTCTTCATTCCGTACATATCTGTAAATGAAAAAGGACCTGACAGTTTTTTACTGTCAGGTCTTTTTCAATCTTTTTGATTGGATTCTTCGATTTCTTTGACATTAATGAACTTAAACACCATAAAAGTTAAAATTACTCCCAGCACAGTGGCAATGATATAACTACCGTTCAGAAAATCTTTCATCGCAATGGACATCAATGGAGGACCCGCAGCTACACCGATAAATCTAGCTGAACTGTAGAATGAGGAAACTGTGCCTCGCAGCTCTTTTTCAATATTTTCCGTAATAATCGCATCCAGTGCAGGCAATAATGCGCCAATGGCTATCCCCACTATACTAGTTACAATCAACAACAGGATCAATTTCTTGCTTACAAATCCAACAAAAATGACACTGGCAGACATGGCGATTAAGCAAACGACCATGACCTTTTTTATAGTTTTCGTTTCCCCTTTAATTTTTCGACCCGATAAAAAGGAAGCTATGCAAAGGAATAATAACGGAATGGCCAAAACGAACCCTTTCTTAATCCCCTCAATATCATGTGTTTTCTCCAGGTTTTCCGATAAAAAAAACAACATACTGAATAATACTAGCATGACTAGAACACCATTTAGAAATACGGTGTACAACCATTTACCTTCTGATGCAAATACTTTTTTAGTGTTCTTAATAAATGCCTTAAACTTTACAGGTTCATCTTTTTCTTTTGGAACCTTTACAAAGAAAAAGATCAGTATGAAAGAAATGACACTAAGTGCAGAAATTGAGAAGAACGGCAAGAACCATAATAGAGCAGCAAATGCTGAACCTAATATAGGAGCTAATACTTTTCCAAACGTGTTAGACGTTTCAATAATTCCTAAACACTTACTGCTCTTTTCGGCATCGTCTTTATATAAGTCCCCTACAAGCGGTAGCACGATCGGCATAGCGCCAGCCGCTCCTATACCTTGTAATACCCGGCCAATAATAATCATCGTATACGGGTCATCCATCTTCCACGATGCAAATCCCGCAATCAGTCCCCCGATCAAAGCAAAAACCAAACTCGGCAATATCACCATCTTCCGTCCGAAACGGTCTGATAAATAGCCGGCTACAGGTATAAGAAAAATAGCCGCCACCGAGTAACTGGTAATGATCATACTCGATTGAAACGATGAAATCCCCACTTTATCTTCCAATAAAGGAAGCACGGGTATGAGCATAGAATTCCCCAGCGTCATAATTAGAGGAATTGAAGCCAGACTCACAATACACCACACACTAACTTTGTCTGCACCTTTTTCCATTACCACACCTCATCTTATTCTGTTCTACTAATTAAAGGTATGGTTTCCTAACGAGAAGTTTTTATACTTTCATATTTTTTACCAACATGAACATGGTTTTATGTACAAAATCAAGCAACAAAAAATGAAATTTTGTCAAAATAACGCTTGATAAGCTTGAATACCGAAGTAAATGCCAAAACCGATCATGGACACAGAAGAGATAATAGAAACAACCAGTAAAAGTTTTGAGGACAAGAATTTGCGTGCTCCACTGGATAAGAAAGCCATGATCAAATCCACGATGATGATACCTGATAAAATCGCAAAACTGTTAATAATGATTTGATACCCTGTTGTTCCACCAGCTGTTTTGGCCAGAATAGAACCGTATATACCGAGCCAGAATATAATCGTAAGCGGATTCAACAATGACATTAAAAATCCAGTCATCATAGACGTTCGTAGTCTAACCCGTTTACCCAATTTCACACTCGTTTCAACTTTACTTAACGTCAGCAAGTTTTCGATACCTGTATACATCAGCACAAAACACCCAAACGACCAGAGAATGATTTTGATTAACGGTGAATCAATAAATTGCCCAACTCCAAAGTATACAAGAAACATATACATAATATCCGTAGTCACGGAACCAAAACTAAAAGCCCAAGCATGAAAAAAACCTCTTTTAATTCCTGTGTTTAAAAGAACGGTTTTAACAGGACCGATTGGCGCGGCTAAAGATGCACCCAAGAATATATAAAGAAAAATTGAATTCACAAAATCCCCCCTATTATATGTTGTCCTGTTATTTTATTCACATCTACTGACTGATAGGACTTGGAAGAGGGAATTCTAAAGAAATATTTTAATTTGTAGGATTTGTCATAGACGTAGTTTTTTGCGTAGTAAAATTATTAGCAACCCATTCATAATATATTGGCGCGGGAATCTGGCATAGCAGCGAGAAAAGAGCCTCCCAATCGTTTATACGATTAGAAGACTCCCTCATCTTTCTCATATTCTACTGCCCGAGTTTTGTAAGGCCTTGTTCCTTCCACCAAACCAAATGTAGTTTGATTCCGCCCATTATCTTTCGAAGAATACAACGCCCGATCGGCTCTAGACTGCAACGAATTCTCTGTATCTCCTGGCACCTTGGTCGCTACCCCAATGCTGACCGTCACACCATACGTATTCCAGTCTGCATTCTCAACTCGGCAACGAATTCTCTCCGCTATTTCTAACGCCTCCACTTTCTCTGTAGCAGGAAGGACTAAAGCAAATTCTTCTCCTCCGTAACGAGCAGCAACATCTTCTTCTCTAGATTCTTCTCTAAATACCTGTCCTAACTTCTGCAATATGCTATCACCTGTCAAATGACCATACGTATCATTTACCTTTTTAAAAAAGTCGATATCGATCAACAGAAAAGAAAGGGGACAAGTTTGTTCATCCGGCCTCATGAAGTAAGTTGAAAGACTTTCTTGTAAGTAGTGGCGGTTCCCGAGACCTGTGAGTCCATCTGTAATGGCCATCTCTTGAAGTGTCTCATTTAATGCCAATAACTTGTTTTGCTTGGATTCTAACTCGATCCGCAAGCGGTCCAATTCCGCTATTTGTTTCTGCTTCATTAGATTACGTGTTTCTACTTGTTTTTTGGCCGCAAGAATCACTTCCTCATACTCGAGTCTTCTCGTCATGCGCAGACATGCACAATCATTGTATATTTTCCCATCTCGTTCTTGACGCACCGCATTCAGCAGTACAGATATTTCCTGGCCCTCTTTTGACTTGAATGAAAAATACATCTCTTCTACTTTATTCTGCAATCGGATCATCGGGAAAAAGTACAGCTGGTAAAAAGACCGGCTAGCGTTCGGCAATATTAGATGGATGTGTTTGCCTTCCACCTCATGACGTTGATAGCCAAGTAAACGAAGCAATGTTTGATTGATTTCAACAATGACCCCTGTATCATCCAATGTGAAATAACCGAACGGTGCAAAATCTAGCTGTCTATCCATTTGTGACAGGTCTCTTGTATACGGAATTCAAATACGTACTAATCCGCTGAACAGTTTCTTCCGGATGACTCATATGAGGGCAGTGTCCTGTGGCATCCATGATTTCCAGCTTACTATTCTGTAGGTGACGGTGCATATAACGCCCTACTTCAACAGGTGCAATACTATCATCGGAACATTGAAGAATGAGCGACGGCACCCCAACTTTCCTCACATCGTCGCGATGATCAGAGAAAAATGTTGCGACCGCAAAATGATGGGCCACTTCCGGATCTGTCGAGCAGAAGTTATCCTCCAATTGCTGTGCAAGTTCCGGTCGTTCAGGATTCTTCATAATGACTTGTGCAAGATAATTCGCCCAGCCAATATAATTCATGTTCATCATCTGAATCAGTCCTTCTATATCTTCCCTTTCAAACCCACCGTAATAATCTGGCAGCTCATTCAGATAATAAGGAGAAGGTCCTATCATTATAAGATGTTCAAATAAATTCGGCTCCTGAATGGCCGCTAGCATCCCAATAATCCCTCCAACAGAATGTCCAACAAATACTGCTTCTTTCAATTCCAAAGCATGACATACATCAAGCACATCCTGCGCATAGCCATGGAGGTCTTGGTATTTTTCAGCACTATACGCTTGATAATCAGACTGTCCTGAACCGACATAATCAAATAATACCACTTGGAAATCTTCTTCAAAATAAGGCGCTGTCAAATTCCATACATTCAGATCACAGCCGAAGCCGGGCGCAAATATAATCGTCTTTTCACCTTTTCCAGTGACTTGAACATTATTACGCAAAAGGATATGTTGATTCATAGAAGAGCCTCCATTTTACTATTAATAAATTTAGTAATCATACTATTTCACTAGTCCATAAAACCTAATAATAGTATATAGTAATTTTCATTCTCTTTCAATCTAGCGTATTGGGTCTTTTATAACTTAATAATAGTATATATGCGCTTTTGTCTCCATTCAAATTCAAAAGCGTCCACTCCGAAAAATTCGAGTGGACGCATGATCTTTATGAAAGTAATCCTACTAAGGCTTAATTATCGAAATTGTGTATGAATTGTGTGGGGACCTGGTACCACTAACTACCTGTATCTCTATTCCCGATCCCAAAAACGCTGCGTTGCAACAGCTGAAACGAACTCCGCGCCGAAGTCAGAACTTGTTGAAGCAAACACTACGCCTGCCGCATGATGATTTTCTGATGTTCGTACATACGATTGTCCCGTAGAGGCAACACCAATTGGCTTGTAATGCGTATAGGCTACATCCACATAATAATTCAAGTCGTAATCGAACCTCTTCTGATTCTTATGACTTCCACCCACAATGTATAACGAATCAAGAAGATAAGGACTGGACGTCAAAAACGTTTCATCAATCTCAATTTTTGTCCCATTATCGCCAGTAACTGTGCCAAGTGTTTCACTGACGGTGACTACAAACACTCCGTATTCTATTAACGTCTTTAACACTCGGCTTACTTCTTCGCCGTTAAATCCGTCACCTAGTAAGACGCCCACTTTTTGTGAGTAGGCATAGCTCGGAGTGTTAGCCTGGCTTAGTGAAGGGTAACTAGTTGAAACAGGTACCTGGCTACTAGTTGGTCTGCTGACTCCGATATTGTCAGCAATCAAACTTGCCAGCTCCTGATCGACTTTAGCCAATAGTTCTATATTTTGTTGCCGAACGGATACACTCTTTACGCTCCCTAGTTGAAAGCTCAATGCCTCAATCGTATGCTGCTTCTCTATGGGAGATAAACTATTCCAAAAAATTCTCGGTTGAGTATAAAAATCATCAAACGATTTGCTTCGTGCTCGTATAGCGTACCCATCGATTTTTTTAGGGTACGATTCATACCCTCCCTCTTCTGGAGGAGTGGTGTAAGGCGTGTTATCGGCCAAAGAGTTTTTATGATAATTTACCTCATCTACATCGATCCGATACCTCATATTGCCGCGACGTGAATTATTATGGAACGGACAGATCGATCTGTTGATAGGAAGGTCCTGGAAATTCGCGCTACCAAATCGATGATATTGAGTACTTTGATACGCCATTAACCTTCCCTGCAAAACGGGGTCATTGGAAAAGTCTATACCCGGCACAACGTTTGCTGGGTTAAATGCGACTTGTTCCAACTCCGCAAATTCATTATCAACATTTCGATTTAACGTCATCTTGCCAATCAGTTGTACAGGTATGAGTTCTTCTGGCCAAAACTTTGCAGGGTCCAGAATGTCAAAATCAAATGCAAATTCATCTTCCAATGCTACTAATTGAACACCGAGTTCATACTCAGCATACGCTCCGCGGTCAATTGCCTCTCTTAGGTCTCGTCGGTGATAATCCGGATCAATTCCACCAATCTTTTGCGCCTCATCTTGAAGCAATGAATGAACGCCTAGGACTGGCTTCCATACAAATCGTACGAAAGTGGCTACTCCTTCTTCATTCACAAATAGATAGGTATTAATCGACCAAGATTCAATCATACGATAGCTTCTGACTATGCCTCGGTCCGACATAATCCACAACACCATGTGAAGCGCTTCTTGGTTGTTCGCCACATAATCCCAGAAGTTATCATGTGCAGCGGACGCTGTCGGCATGCCAGTACGTGGCTCGGGTTTATACGCATGCATCATGTCAGGAAATTTCATCGCGTCTTGATTGATTAACACCGGCATGGCGATGGTCGTTAAATCATAGTTTCCTTCTTCCGTATAAAACTTCACGCCTTTACAACGTAAATCTCTTGCCGTATCCTTGGAACCTTTACTTCCTTGCACAGTAGAAAACCGTACAAAAACCGAAGTCTTTTTTCCGGCTTCTTGTAGAAATCCGGCTTTCGTAAATTGCTTCATGGATTGATAGCATTCAAATTCACCATGCGCACCATAGCCTCTCGCATGAACTACTCTTTCAGGCACTTCTTCGTGTAGAAAATGCGTCATTTTTTCAAAGTACTCATAATCCTGACGTAATGTGGGACCACGTACACCCGCTTTTAATTGGTCTTCATCGTTCGATAATTTCTTTCCTTGATTCGTCGTTAAAGGTTTACCTGTATTTTGAATACGGAATCGTTCTAATTGCTCGTTTTTCCGATTTTGTTTCTCTTTCTTTTCATTATGCGACCTTGAATTATTCTCATCCATTATACAAACTTCCCCCTTCAATTTCACATCGCATCATCTTATGAATATTCGATTGATTTCATTCCAATTTGAAACATGGGGTTAAAGCATGCACCACTTGTTCTGTACATGGATGGAATAATAGCTACCGTTTTGTGAATACTGAGATTGGGTAAAGGGAAAGAATAAGACAAGTGTCCTTTTACACATGATGGAGAAACATTGTATAAACGAGGAGAGAGGTGTCTTCATGGATCCACAACTGTCTAATGGAGAAGATTATAAGTATATAATGGCCACGTCTATTGGAAGCGGAAAAGGAATAGAAGTGCTACCGGATCTATATTGCCATACGATCCAAATTGTCAATATCGTTTTAGTAGGCCACCCCAATTCAAAGGACTTTGTGTTAATCGATACCGGCATGCCGTACTCCGCGGAGAAAATACTAGCGGTTGTAGAAGAGCGTTTCGGTGTGGATAGTCGCCCGAAAGCCATTATATTGACGCATGGACATTTTGATCATGTAGGAGCAGTCATTGAGCTCGTAAAGCATTGGGATGTGCCAGTGTATGCGCATGAATTAGAGCTGCCGTTTTTAACCGGAAAAGCCAGTTATCCAGATCCCGATACCACTGTAGAAGGCGGGATGATTTCCAAGATGTCCGCTATATTTCCAACGGACCCTGTTCAATTGGGAAGCCATATCGAAAGCTTACCATCTGACGGCAGTGTACCTTTTTTGCCGGAGTTTCAGTGGATTCACACCCCAGGTCATTCACCAGGTCATGTATCGTTCTTCAGGCAGAAAGACGGAGCTTTAATCGCCGGAGATGCATTTGTCACGGTAAAGCAAGAATATCTCTATAAAGTATTGACCCAAGAACAGGAAATCAGTGGCCCACCGCGCTATTTAACAACCGATTGGGATGCGGCTTTACAATCTGTAATTAAACTCCAAGCCTTACAACCAACTGTCGCCATAACGGGCCATGGATTGCCTATGGAAAAGGAGTTACTAGCCGACAGTTTAAAGAAGTTAGTCGATGACTTCGAACGTATTGCGGTTCCCGATTATGGTGAGTTTGTTGATCAAGATAAGGATTGAACCAATGAATGCTGGTTGTTTATACCATTTACGTCACCAAAAAGCGTCAACTCTGAAGTTCGGAGTTGACGCTTTTTCTTAATTCATAGGAGGACCCATCTCTTCTGTGTTCGTTTACGTAAATTGTGTGGGAATTGTGTGGGGACCTGGTACCCGTATCGGCACCCGTTCCGTGGCACCCGTTCCGCCCGGCACCCATCCCACCATACCCACCTCAATGTTTCCCCATCTCCCCCGAAATCTTCTCAGCCACTTCAACGACTCTCTCGATAAACAAATCTTCTTGCTCAACTGTTACCTGGCTCTCAATCGCCTCTACGCTTACCGCAGCAAGTACGCGTCCTTCGAAGTCAAATATAGGAGCAGCGACCGCAACAGTGCCTACTGTTTTCTCTCCTTGACTGATTGAAAAACCTTTTCTTTTAATCTTTCGTAATTGTTTCTTAAGTTCCTCTTGCTCTTCCATCGTTCCGACCAGTTGACAAAGGATCTTCTCTGTTTCTTTTTGAGGTAGATTTGCAAGCATCACCTTATTGGCCGCTCCAAGATGCATGGGAATTCGCTCCCCAATACCGTCTATGATCCGAATACTGCGCGGGCTATCGATGCGGTCAATAATAATGGAAACAAGTTCGTTTGGTACATTCAAATACACTGTCTCACGCACATCTGCGGCTAGTTTCTCCAAAATCGGCCGTGCAACGGTACGGACATCTAGCTTCTCATATTTTTGCAAACCGATTTCTACCCATTTATAGCCTAGTTCGTATTGTTTCGTCTCTGAGTCAAGGGAAACGAGGGCGTGCGACTCCAACGATTGTAAAAGCCGATAGACTGTGCTGATTGGTAAACTGGTAGACTCGGCCAACTCTGCTGGCAACCATTTAGTCTTCTGTGCATCTGACAGCACATTTATAATTGCCATTGCCCGATCAATCGATTGAATCATAGCCATTTCTCCTCCTGTCTTTTAAATAGTGTATCAAATATCTCCCATTTCGTCCGCAGTAAGTTCGTAGCCGTCTAAAAGTTGTAAATGATGTTGACATGAACCACCTTAAAGAGCTAAAATAAAAGTATTATTCCGAATTGTGGAATCAATTCCACTATGCGGAATAAAGTAAATACCTTGCTAATCAAATGACTGATCTGCAATAAATTCTTAAACCCACTGAATTGAAATGATAAAGGGAGGAATACATTATGTATGAACAGCTAAAAAATATGAAGACACAAGAGCAAATTGAATTAATTACTCAATACCTTGTTGGATTAAATAGCATTAACGGTACTCTCGGAGAAGTGCGTATTGTCCAAGAGATTTACAGAATTCTATCCACATTCCCATACTTCCAGGAACACCCGGAAAATCTCTGGTTGCAGAAGATTCAGCATGATCCGATTGGACGTCAGAATGTCTTTGCGTTTGTTGAAGGTGCACATCATTCTCCTCAGACCGTGTTATATCATTCCCACATTGACACAGTCGCGGTTGAGGATTTCGGACCTTTAAAAGAACACGCATTTTCACCAAATGAGTTGGAAACTTTCTTCTGCAACTATGACAGCGACCCAGACCTACAAGCCGAAGCATGTTCCGGTGACTGGATGTTTGGCCGCGGTTCAGTTGATATGAAAAGCGGAGCTGCTGTTCACATCGCAAATATTCTTTACTTTTCAGAACATCTGGAAGAGCTGGAAGGTAATGTGCTTTTGCTTTGTAATGGAGATGAAGAAAGCGAACATCGTGGAATGGTCGGGGCACTAAACGAACTTAACCGCATACAACTTGAACTCGGTATTCATTTCATCACTGCAATCAACACTGATTTCATCACGCCACTATATGACAACGATACGAATCGCTATATATATACAGGCGCTGCCGGCAAAATTCTACCGTGCTTCCATATTTATGGTCGTGAAGTACACGTCGGGGATACTCTTTCTGGTATTGATCCGAACTTTATTTCAGCTAAAATTACTGAACGCATTCATAATCGCTACAAGCTTGCCGAAAATATTCCTGGCGAGATGGTCTTGCCACCGACTGTATTGAAACAGCGTGATATGAAAGAACTGTATACTGTTCAAACAGCTATTTCGAGCCATCTGTACTTTAATTGTTTCGTCTATGAAGATTCCGTTGGTACTATTTTGGAGAAATTTATGCGGGAAGCGAAGGAAGCTTGTCTGGAAGCCGAAACGTATCTGAAAGCACAGTTTGAAGAGTATACTCAAGTAACGGGCCTTCCGACTCGTGATTTATCGTGGAAAATTGATGTCACTACTTATGAGGATTATGTCGCTTACCTGGCAAGTCGAGACATTAATGTACGTGCAATCATTGATGGTGTTCTTGCAGAAATGCAAACGAGTGACTTACGCGACCTCTGTTTTGAGATTGTCAGCGCACTTCAAGCAGCAGATCCTGAAAAAAAGGCACGGGTTATTTTATTCTTCGCTCCGCCATTTCTTCCACATAACTATTTGAGGGCTGAAGATAATCATGACACACATATTCAATCTGTCATTTCCAGGGTACTAAAAGAGGTCGGTGACACGACTGGTGAAAGCTTTGAATTAAAAAAGTTTTTCCCCTATCTTGCTGATGGTAGCTTCTTGTCACTGCATGAAAAAAAGGATGAACTGGATCCACTCACACAAAACCTCCCAGAATGGGGCAATGTGTATGAAATTCCTTTTGACACCATTAAAAAACTAAATATCCCGTCTATTAATATGGGCGTATACGGTAAAGACGGACATAAGTGGACAGAACGTGTATACAAGCCTTATTCATTTGGTATATTGCCAGACTTGATTAGAAAAACTACAGTCAGAATGCTCGAGCAACAAACGAGTATGCATATTCCTAAAATCGGTTGAGCGAGTAAATCAACTAACAGCGGCCCACAAATCCTTAAATGGACAGTGGTCCACTTTACGTCCTGAATCAATGGCAAAAAGAGCCTGCATCCCCTAATTCATCGAGGATGAAGACTCTTTTTTTGCGTTGGATCGCATCTAGATATGCAGTACCTACTCAATGAACTTCACAACTTAACACCATTGACAATTTGACATTTACAGTAGTCGCCTTCTGCAAAGTGTTTTACATTCATTGCGCATTCCACCGTCGCCTCGCGTAATGATTCCTGCGAGTAATAGGCGATATGTGGAGTAAGTATAATATTTTCTCTCTGGACAAATGGATGTGTGTGCAAATTCGGATCTTCTTCTTGTAAAACATCAGCAGCATAATATGCCATCTTCCCCGAATCAATCGCATGAATAATAGCATCCTCATTGATCAATTGACCCCTTGCCGCGTTAACTAGGATGACTCCGTCTTTCATCTTGGCAATACTAGAATAATTGATGATTTCCTTCGTCTGCTGATTGGCTGGCAAATGAAGACTGATTAAATCAGACTGTTGAAGAACATCGTCCAAAGAAAGAAGTTCTACACCGTATTCTGCTGCTATTTCAGCACTTACAAACGGATCATAAGCTACTACGTTGCAATTAAAGGGTCTTAAACGCTGTGTCACAAGCCTAGAAATATTTCCGAACCCTAGTAGACCGACTGTTTGGTTCTCAAATCTTCGCATAGCCGGAAACAAGTTAAAATCCCAAACCAGATCTTCTTTCACGCTTTTATTGAAAGGTAGGATCATACGGTTCAACATGATCAGCATACCTGCCGTATAATCGGCAACCTCTTTGATACAGTATTGCGAGACATGCGTAACAGCGATATTTTTCTTTCTGGCATAGTCAATATCTGCATAATTAAAACCAATCGTTCCGAAAGCAAGTAATTTTAATTTAGGAAGCGCATCCAGTACGCATTGCGTAAATGGTTCATATGCACAAATGACAGCATCTGCGTCACGGCAGTTTTCAATAAGTTCATCTTCCGTTGCAGAGGGGATCACAAGTATCTCCAACTCATTACCAAATATCTCTTTTTCTATCTCCAATGCCCCCGGAAATGTAAAGGTACGCACAACTTTAAACAATCACAATCGTCTCCTTCAATGAAAGCTTATACATACCCTGCTGTCTACTTACTTGGTAAATGCAAGTGAAAGAGCTGGGAAGTACGTGATAATCATTAGCCCTACTATTACGTATGTGATAATCGGAATCATTTTCTTGATAATGTCTTCCAATGGAGTTTTCCCGACGTTGGAAGCTATGAACAAATTCACACCAAAAGGAGGAGTGATAAAACCGATGGCAAGGTTAACCACCATAATGATACCGAAATGAACCGGATCTACGCCCGCTTGCTGTACGATCGGCAATAGAATGGGTGTCAACATGGCAAGGGCAGGAATCGTATCAACAAATGCACCTACTACAAGTAGAAATAGGTTAATTAAAAGAAGAATCACGATTGGATTAGACGAAAACGAAGCGATGGATTCGGCTATAATCGCGGGAATTCGTTCAACTGATAATAGATAGGCAAAAGCGATGGACGTTCCAATCATATACATGGTAGCGCCTGTTAGGTTGATGGTTTCAAGCAAGCTCTCCTTGATTTCTTTCCACTTTAATTCCTTATGAACAAATGCGCCAATGATATATGAATAAATGATAGCCACTACAGATGCTTCGGTAGGAGTAAAGATTGAACCGTAGATTCCACCTAAAATAATAATAGGAGCAAGCAGTGCCCATTTTGCATCCCAAATGGATCTCATTAATGCAGAGAAACTAACATCAATATCTTCTTGGACAATCTCATCGCCCTGCTTCTTAATTGTCCTGTAAGAGACGAACATCAAAATCACTGCAATTAATAGGCCTGGCAAAATACCTGCTTTAAATAACTCACCAATGGATGTACCACTGATGACACCATAAAGTATTAACGGAATACTTGGAGGGATAATAACGCCAATACAACCAGCTGCTGCGGTAATCGCCGAAGCAAAAGCAGGGTTGTAATTTTTTTCTTTCATAGATGGAATCATGAATGACCCAATCGCCCCGACGGTAGCAGGTCCCGAACCTGACAACGCAGCAAAAAATGCGCAGGCGACAACCGTGACCATCGCTAACCCCCCAACCATCCAACCGACAAGCTGTTTGGCCAGGTTCAATATCCTCTCCGAAATACCACCCTTCCCCATCAACAGACCACCTAGCATAAAGAAAGGTATAGCCATGAGCGGAAAGGAATCAAGAGAAGTAAAAAGTTTCTGAATAAGCATGGGCAGACTGACTGAGTCTGAGAAAAAAATAACTAGCATCGAAGATAGACCAATTGCCACTCCAATAGGTACACTTAATAGAATAAAAACAAAAAGACTTCCAAATAAGATCAACATAGTCATATGCATCAATCCCCACTTACGACAATTTTCTCAGGCTTGAAAATAAAGTACAGTCGTTGAACTAAACGAATAAGCATTAACACTCCACCGATTGGAATGATCAAGTATACTACCCACATTGGTAATCCAAGCGTGGAAGTTTTTTGTCCCATTAATTTAAGAGTTTGCACAACCTGTGTTCCGACTATAGCCATCACAAATGCAAATACAGACCACAATAAAACCACAAGTACTTGTACTACTTTTTGTACATTCACTGGAAGTCTATCTACCAGTAAAGTGATTTTAATATGATCATTTTTACGAATTGTGTAACTCATACTGATCCACGTAATCCAAATAAGCAAATAACGTGCCAGTTCAGCACTCCAGCCAACCGATATATTGAAAACATAACGAGACAGAACTTGAAGAAATACCAGCGCTACAATAAAGAGCGTTGAAATTATAAGTAACCATTCTTCCATTTTAATATCTATGAGCTCTTTCCATTTCAAAGCGGATCCCCTCCTTAAAGGAAACTGTAGGATTTATAAAAAAATAGGAGGCTGGCCGCCTCCTATTTTTTATTATTCGCTATAGCTTTTAGCTAAATCAATTAAATCTTTTCCGATGATATCTTCATACTTTTTATAAACCGGTTGAACCGCCTCGATAAATTTCTCTCTTTCATCCGCTGTCAGTTCAGTAACTTCAATTAAATTCTCATCTTTAAATTTAGTAGTCATGGATTCTTCGTCTTCATCAACAAATTGATAATAGTCTGCCTCTGTTTTTTTACCAGCTTCAGTAATAATATCTTGAATATCAGCAGGCATCTCATCAAATAACTTGTTATTGAACAAAATAGCTAAACCTGAATACTGATGGCTTGTTAATGTTAAGTATTTTTGTACTTCGTAGAACTTACTTGAATCGATAAGTGATAACGTGCTATCCATACCATCGTATGTCTTCTGTTGCAATGCGCTGTATAGCTCACCAAATGCTAACGGAGAAGCATTTGCGCCAAGAGTATTGAAAATATCCTGTTGAATTTCAGACTCTTGTACTCGAATTTTTAGGCCTTCCATATCTTCTGGCGTTGTGATTGGCTTTTTATTGTTTAAAACATGTCTAAATCCATCATAACCATAACCAAGAGCTTTTAGATTGATACTTCCTAAACCATCAGAGAGCTCTTTCCCTAAATCACCCGCTAGAGCTTCTCTAGGTGCTTCTTTATTTGCGAATAAGAAAGGAAGATCTAGTACATAGAAACGTTCATCGAAGTTTCCTAGTGACGGTGATCCCACCATACTGATATCCGCATTTCCAAGCTGTATAGCTTCAATAATTTCACGGTCTGAGCCATACAACTCACCATTCGCAAACACTTCTACTTTTACCTTGCCATCAGAGTTCTTCTCTACTTCATCTTTAAAAACAAGAGCTGCTTTATGAGCTGGATGATCAGTTGGTACAATATGTGGAAACTTTAACGTATACGTAGCATTTCCACCCTCCACTTCTTCGCCTGAAACAGGTTTGACGTTATCACCGGAACAAGCAGACAGGAAAACCGCCAATACTGCTGACATTGCTGTCAATAACCATTTGTTCTTCATACAATTACCCCCTATTTTTTTCGTAAGTATGGAACAAAGATGAGAATGTTGACTTAGTTAAAAACGCAGTGACAAGCAACTTAAACCGCCATCATGTTTCTGAAACTCTGTCATCTCTACTTCAAGTACATTAAAGCCTGCTTCTTCTATTTTCTGCTTTGTTTCAGGAAAACCGCTAGGAACGATCACTTTGTCATTCACACGAATAGTATTTGCTGTATATTCTTCTTCAGCCGGCACAACTATTTTTTTATATTCAGCAAATGCCGGATGGTTGATAAATTCCCCGGCTACAACTACTGTTTGATCACCAAGGAATGTAATCCCCGTTTTCAAATGGAAAAACTCTTCCAGCGTTGTAATCGTTACATGATATCCTGCATCTTCAAGAATTTTCTTAAGCTGATCCGCTCCTTCTTGATTGGTCCGATCGGATATACCAATATAGAAGTTTTTATCAATTTGCATAACATCTCCGCCATCTAATGTGCCAGGCCCTTGTATATAGCGGAACTCATCGTAATAATTCTTTAGCACCTCTTCTATCTCAATAATTTCTTTGTTACGTGAATCTGCTCCAGGGTTTGTAATCACCGCGAACTCCGGTACGACTACTGCCGCATCTTCCACAAAGCAAGAATCCGGAAACTCTTCACTCGGATCCAGTTCATGTACTGCCACTCCACAACTTTTAAGTGCCTTCACATATTCTTCATGTTGTTGAAGAAGCTTTTCATAGTTTGGTTCCCCTAAGTCAGAAGTCGTCAATCCATTCAAATAGCTTTTTCCAGGTTTCTTGACAATTGTCTGTTTAAATAACATGTTGCATTCCCCCTACTTTTTTATAAAACTAGATGTAAACGTTTTCAAATATATTCAAATTCATTAACGAAAATGCTTTCCACTGTGCGGAAAGTTTTTGTTGTAAATGGGATATATTTTCATTATAATGAAACAGAATTGAATGTCAATACGAAATTTTCAGTTATATGGCAAATTTATTTTTCCTTCTAAGGATCTTAAATATTCTTTTTCTCTATTAAATTTGATTGTAATGAAAGGCGGGTTGCGAATGCAGACGATCACTCGGGCGATGAAAATAATTGATTGTTTTATCTCCAGTGAACCCAATCGTTTCTTATCGATTACCGAGCTCTCCAAACAATGTAATTTACCTGTTAGCTCCATTCATCGCATACTTAACGCAATGATTAAGCATGAATTAATACAACAAGATCAAGAGCGTAAATTATACGGACTCGGCATCACTTGGTTAGAATACGGCTTAAAAATGTATGACACGATGGATTATGTCAGTGTGGTACGGCCTGATTTAGAATCCTTAATGAAGCAAGTAGAAGCTAGCGTATATTTACGAAAGCCCATTGGTTCGGAATCCATCATCATTGAACGAATTGATTGTACAAACCAAACCATTCTGGCTCATGAAAAACTAGGATTGCGCTCTTCTTTACACGAAGGTGAGGCTAATTTGGCTATGTTAGCCCATATGAAGAGAGAAAAAGTAGAAGAAATCATTCAAGAGCTGATTCCAGAAAACAAAAAAGACGACTTTTTTCTTCAGTTACATCACATCAAGCGAGATGGCTATGCCATTGGCGAGGACAATGAAGACCAGATCACTACAGTTGCAGCACCTGTAGTGAACCACTACGGGGATATTATCGGAGCAGTGAATGTGAAGATTAAAAGTTCCACAATGACCGCCGAAAAAAAAGAACAGGTCATTAACGAGGTCACGAATACAGTCAACAAAATCTCATGGAAAATGGGCTATCAAAATTAAAAGCATAGAGGGGAAGATCCAATTATGAAACATTTACTGAATAAAAACGTGAGAAATATCGAAATCTC
The DNA here is from genome assembly GCF_002743415.1 of Sporosarcina sp. P3. Classification (NCBI taxonomy): domain Bacteria; kingdom Bacillati; phylum Bacillota; class Bacilli; order Caryophanales; family Caryophanaceae; genus Sporosarcina; species Sporosarcina sp. P3. The sequence goes on along the minus strand of NZ_PDZE01000005.1, from coordinate 228,078 downwards.
AGGTATTCGTAAGATCTCAAACTTGATAGATAAATCATCTGACACCGTCAATATGACTTTCGGACAACCTAATTTTCCTACACCTGATTACATTAAGAATGCTGCGATTCAAGCGTTGGAGGACAATCATACAGACTACACAGAAACTGCCGGAGTATACGAACTCCGTCAGGCCGCTTGCGAGTACGTGGAAAAGCTGTATGGATTGAAATACAACCCAGAAAACGAAGTCATTGTCACAGTAGGCGCTAGTGAGGCTTTGGATATTGCACTACGGACGATCCTTGATGAGGGTTCTGAAGTCATCATGCCTGCTCCCGTGTTTGTTGGCTACGAACCTTTGATTAAAATGTGTAACGCAAAAGCTGTCTATGTAGACACAACGGATACTGATTTCAAAATGACCGCCTCTATGATTGAAGAGAAACTAACCGACAAAACCCGTTGTGTTCTACTGCCTTACCCAAGCAATCCAACTGGTACTACCTTGACTAAAGAAGAAGTCATAGAGATTGGTGAATTACTTCGCGGAAGAGATATCTTTATTATTTCGGATGAAATTTATAGCGAACTAGTCTACGAGAGTAAGCATTTTTCAATTGGTGCAGTGCCAGGATTAAAAGATCAAACCATTATCATTAACGGTCTCTCCAAGTCCCATGCGATGACAGGATGGAGAATTGGTTTCGCTTTTGCGCCCGCTTATCTAGTAGATCAGTTTTATGCCGTTCACTCGTTTAACGCTATTTGCGCACCTTCCATTAGCCAATATGCAGCCATTGAAGCGTTAAGACAAGGCGCAGATCATGAAGAGATTGTGATGATGAAAGAGGATTATAAAAGAAGAAGAGACTTCGTCTACTCACGAATCAAAGAGATGGGGCTGAACGTGACTAGACCTGAAGGTGCTTTTTATATTTTCCCTTCCATCAAGAATACGGGACTAACTTCTGAAGAATTTTCCACCCGCCTACTTGAAGAAGCGAACGTTGCCGTCATTCCCGGCAGCGCATTCTCTTCATACGGTGAAGGGTATTTACGAATTTCCTACGCACAATCTATGGAGGAATTAGTAAAAGGCATGGATGGTCTCGAGCGCTTCTTAACTAAACTGGCGCAAGAAGCGTAAATATATTTCACTACATTTTATAAGCGTGCCTACGCGAGAAACCATCCAGATAGTTTCTCGCATAAGCACGCATTTTTCGTTTACATTATATGATTGGTGAAATGTTCGTTCATCCACTCTATTTTCTGGCCTACGTTAAGGTCTTTATCCCTTCAAAAGACACTTGCTTCCTCCTTGTATCACTTCCCTGATAGATGGATTTTACAATCGTATTCAGGTAATTGTGTGGGGTCCTGGCACCCCCTATTAAACACCTATTGCCCCCCGGGACTCAATCGTTTTTCAGAACGCTGATCCGCCAATAATTTTTCCAATTTACAACGAATCACCTCTGTCTCATCCGTTGCATAAGCAGGATCAGCTAAATTCTTCGTCTCTAACGGATCTTCGGCCAGATTGTAGATTTCAAATTGATCGCAAACCGGCTCTGTCTTGATGATCTCCACCAAGCACCCATTCTTCTCAACCAGTGTCGTATCACTGACTCCGGGATCCAACCAAAATTGAGGGTTGTCGAAGTATCGGGCGAATTTCCAAATTTCATACACATGGTTGCATCCCGTTTGAAATGAAGCAAAGACGGCTTCGATAGAGCTTGGTTGGACAACCTGTTCATAGGGACGCCCAGTAATCGGGTTGGTTTGGTGGAGCCCTTTGAAGACATTATCTTCTGTCATGAAATACAGCGGTTCATTTGCTCGGAAGAAATGGTCACGGCCGTAAATGAGCGGTGTTAGATTCCTTCCAACGAGCGGCTGTACATCTGTATGATCGCGGGATAGCTTGCGTTGTATGGCCGCAACGTCAATTCCAGCTAAACCTAGAAGAGTAGGTAGAATATCAACGTGACTCGTTAGCATGTCTGTAGATTCTGCTTTTTTGAAAAGTGTTGGGCTATGAATGATGAGAGGAACATGAATGGATTCTTCGTACATCGTGTACCATTTCTGATATAGGCCGCCATGTGCCCCCAGTTGCTCGCCATGATCCGAAGTGAACACAATGATCGTATTATCCAAAAAACTGGATTGTTGAAGAGCGGTTAGGACTTTGAGGAGTTCATTATCCACTTCTTTTTGAAGACTGTAATAAAGCTGGCGGTAAAAGTTATTGTCATGTATAGGCTGAAGTCCTTTTGGATATGTTTGTCGATAACTTTCCTGTACTGACGGTTTCGACTGCAGCGATTCGTGAACAGTTGGCGCGGGCGGGATATAAGGTAGTGTGGGATCCACTTCAAAATTAAAGTTGGGAGAAATGGCCGAAAACAGTCCATACAATGCAATGTCATGCGGGTTGACGAATGAACATTGAATAAACCAAGGGGTATCCTTTTTATCACAATGTCTATCTTTATCTAGTTGTTTTATCAGTTTCACGGTATCCGCTGCATACACTTCATCACGTCCACTCGTTCCCGTGCCTGCAGATGAAGCGGAGTTTCTGGGATCCGCACCATGCGGATCTGGACCAATCCACTCGGAAAAGCCGTATTCATTCAGACGGTCTGCTTTTCGATATATCCTTTCGTCTTGTTTATTAGGCACCCCCGTATTTGGATCATAACTAGGCAATGAATTTTTTGTTCCTGGAATAAGGATATCTGGTTCCGACGCATGCCATTTCCCTTTCCAAAACGTTTTGTAGCCTGCAGCGCGGAAGTAGTCCCCTGTAGTTGGAACTGTATTCGGATCCAACCAGAATAAATCCGCATCGAAAGAACCCTTTGCGGCACCCGGCGTTTGCGTGACACCATGTAATGAAGGATAGTGCCCTGTATATAATGACGTCCGGCTAGGAGAACAAGCCGTACTCGCTGCATAATGGTTCAAAAATGAAAGACCATTTTTTCGTAATAAATTCTGCGCAACTAAATTCTTTCTTCTCCACTTTTGTATCGCCTTTGTTTCATAAACTGGCGGAAATCGATCCTGGTCCACCATTAAAAACAGAATGTTCGGTTGCGACTCTCCATAATGGAATTCGTTTGTCATACATCATTCCCCTTCCTACTTTTAGTAGTGCTTTTATAGGTTATGTTGGGAATAGGAATATGATTGAGTGAATTCTTTGGATAAGTTGAAATTGATGATGTACTATGTATGACTTGTGATGTAAACCGTTTGTGTCACCAAAAAACGTCAACTCTAAAGTTCAGAGTTGACGCTTTTTCTTAATTTATAGGAGGACCCATCTCTTCTGTATTCGTTTACGTAAATTGTGTGGGAATTGTGTGGGGACCTGGTACCCATATCAGCAACAAGTCAAACAGAATAATACACCCCCTCCTTCCTTTCATAACGCACTGGGACGGAGTTGCCATTGTCCCCTTCAAACTGAAGGGTTTGCGTATCCAGTTGACCCACGAGTATAGAGAACGAATGCCTGTCTTGTCGCGGAGGCAGAAGGGAGTAATGGATAATATCGTGAATAAGGGAAGATAGATCCTCATAAGACGTAAACACATAGTATTCATTAACCAAATAAGCTGGCATCTTACTCATCTCCTTTAGTTTACAATCAAGTAGACGTTTTTTCAGAAAGGGTTTCGACTTTTTCTATGGATCAATAGTATAAAGTACTTGTATATGAAAGTATGAGTACGCTACGTTAAACAGAGTATAGCAAGCTATCCTTACTTTTTTCTTACATGTAAATGATTGAAAGCTAAAAAACTGACTGACTCCATTCTGCCCCGGGACACGCATGCATCCATGTATATATAACAAAAAGAGCATAGAAGATTGGTATTCATTCCTCTACACTCTTGTTTATGATGTCTCAGACTCACTTACATATTTTCTTTTATCAAGTTCTCCAAGTCTTCTTCCCTAATTATCGGCTTGATTTTATCAATCAAATTCCCCAATTGAGTTATACACGTATTCCTCTCATAATAGTTGACTAGTTCGTTAATCAGACGGACGTATTGTTGATAATAGCTTTCCGTTTCACCCACGCACCAGATATAGCCTTTCCCATCGAACAATTCTCCTTGATACAAGGTGACGGCTTTTTCAAACTCCTCGAGGTTTTGGCTGTTGATTTTCAGTTTTTTGTCCATAAAATGATCGAACTCGATTACATCACAGTGAACTCCCGGTAGCATGATTTTATACATGCCGTTTTTCCTTTCCAAATTGACAGGAATGCCGGCATTTTTTAATGTTTTCTTGAGCCGGAAGATCATCGTGTAGAGATTTTGTTGAGACTTTTCCATAGAAGATTCTTCCCATAAAATATCAATGATCTGCCACTTGCTGATGCCTTTCTTTCGATGCATGATCAATAAGGCAAGGAGTTCTTCGAGTTTTGCGGTCATAAATTCGGTTCGGGAATTATTCATACGCAAATGCATGTTGCCGAACAAACAAATCTCGCCCACCGTTTTCGTCTCGTCTCGCGTCATCCTCTTTATTTTGTACACTCTATTCAAAACTTCTTCTACCGACTGCTTGTCTACCGGCTTCAAAATGTAATGAATCGCATTCAGCTCGAAAGCATGCATCGCATATTGCTCGTATGCCGTGACAAAAACAATCGCCATTTCATCAGGATTGTGAGTCTGGATGAGTTTTTCCCCTAACTCCATTCCATTCATTTCGGGCATGTCTACATCCAAAAACAACACGTCCGGCTCCAATCGAGGAATTTCAACTAGCGCGAGTTCAGGATCCGTAAACGTACCGATTACTTCAATACCGGTTGTCTCCCCGACAACTTTCTTTAAGTAGTTTAATACTAATATCTCATCGTCCACCAATACCGCTTTAATCATCGGTCGTCTCCTCCTGGTCATCGTGTAAAGGAATAATAAAATAGACGTTCGTTCCTCCGGGATTTGTTTCAAAGTGTAGCCCGGTTTGATAAAAACTTTGCAACCTCGTATGGATATTCGCCAAACTTATACCGTTACCTGTCAGCGATTTCAGGTTTCGTTCCCCGCTTCTAATGGCATTCAATTGATGCGGATCCATGCCTTTGCCGTTATCTTGTACGCACACATATATACCGTGATCTTGTTTTTTTAACGTCAATTTCAATATGCCACCGCTTTTATTTTTTAAGACACCGTGCCTGATGGCGTTTTCAACAAGAGGCTCGATAATGAGAGGAATGATCTTGCACGAAAGAATTTCTTCATCGACGTCATAGACCATGTCAATCCGGTCGCCGAATCGTACTTTCTCGATCTCGACATACGCTTTGATCAATTTCAATTCATTCTCGATCGTGACGTAATCGGTATGGATATCTATTTGGAAAGACCGCTTCAGGTAGTTCGACAAATCGGACAGGACCTTGCCTGCACGTTCCCCGTCCGTATAGCAAAGACTTATAATGCTGCTAAGCGTGTTAAATAAGAAGTGGGGTTTAATTTGCGCTTGTAAAAAGGCCAATTCATTTCTCTCTGCGATCTTCGTCGTTTGATCGAGCGTAGAGAACGTTTCAACCAACTGCGTCGACAATTCTTCATTCTTTTTGTAGGAGCTCGTATACCGGAAAATCAACAGGACAGACATAGCAATGCTGTAGACGGCGATTGTCAGGAAGGAAATCAACATGTCCTCTTTTAATCCCGTACTGTATAAAATCATGTCAAACCAAAATAAGTAGACGCTAAGCAATGATATAATCATGGCAATATGTTCTATACTTTCAATTTCAGGTCCGCTTTTTTTGATAAACAGGCACAGCACTTTTAGCCATACAAAAAAGTAAAAGACGACTGTGGTCACCATGTAAAACTCTAGTATATTGGAGTAAATAGTCATGGGAAGCAATAGAATGATTACAATAAAAATACTGTAAAAAATCAACATACCATTACGTATTCGATTGGATAAAAAGATGGGGCTGATTTGATTGAGCACGATCAACACCGTAATAACGGTAAAAGCACTTATTAAATGCCCAAAACGAAACGTGCTGTCCATGCTCATCATCGGGGTGATCACGGTAATAATTCGTTCGCTGTATATGCTGCTCATAATTCCATAGAAAAGACAGCTCAATGCAAGCGGTAGCGTGGCGGGCTCCTTCTTTCGATAATCCGCATTGACCAAGAACAAGAAAAGATAAAAAAGACCGATGATCACTACAAAAAGAATCATGGCAAACTCAAACAGGAATTTCTGCTGATGCAATTGTATTATCTCATCTTGTGTTCCAAACGTGATCGATCTCGCTATACCCCCAACGATAAAATCATGATTGGCCGCTTGAATAATAATTTCCGCCGTTGAACTCTCCAATTCAAAAAAAGTCGCCACCGAGTTATTACCCGATACATTCGCTTTCGGCGACTCTGAAACCTCACCATCCTCCAACACCAATTCTCCATTGATGAATATCCGGCTCGCATTTCGTATATTCGCTTTCAACAAACCAAAATACTTCGTATCTGACGGTATATTTGTAACCACCATCCTGTACGTTGCATAGCCCGTACGTTCATACGTATTGCCCTCTTGATCGTGCAACCAATTTCCCGGAACAACCGTATACTGCAGATCGTGCTGCGGATCATTCATAAAATCTTCAGGATTCCATAACTGTTTCCAATAAAACTCCCACTCTCCATCGAGGGCAATTACGCCTTTCTCTAGAAAATCTGTCTCGGAAAGATCAACTTTCCCGTGGCTGATGGAAGCGTCTCCCTTTAGGGCATGTGAATAATAATAGGCAAGAGCTACCAACGTTATGACAATGACAATAACAAAGTATTGCTTACTACGTTTCAATAGTCTCACCTTCTTATCCTTTATTTCTTATTATTCTACCATGGAATGAAGACCTTACTAGTACTTAATATATATATATTTCGAATTTTCTTTTAAGCGCAAGATGATCATCCAAACATTCCGTATGCAAGTGACTTTCATCGCACACGGCGATCCATCAGCAGTAGATCCTTACTGCCTATTTCTCCTAAAGTCATTTTATAATACTATCAAGTTACTTAATAGTATTATTTTGATTTAAGGAAAAAAGTATCCAATAAACAAAAACGCTACTTGACTGATTTTCTCAGTCAAGCAACGTTTTGTATGATGCCCACATATAGTTTTTTACACGATTAACTTAAACGTATCTTCCATTACATACAATGTTTCGTAATAGACTGCCAAACCTTTAATCCAATGAAATTCGGCAAGTGAATCATAGTCTGATTCCATTTCAATACATACTTACAATCCGTTGCAGTTTGAGCGATTTCCGTGATTTTTGAAGGAGCAAGCGGATTTTCCAATATTCCAAAGCGGTCAAGATGCATATAATGCTCCTCTTTTCTCTCAGCTCCAATATCTGCGACTTCCACTATTCCTGTAGCGATGCCACGTGCAATAATTCCTTGCCCATTACTGTACAAATACACAATATCTCCCGCTTCCATTTCATCGATAAAATATTTCCACGGGGTATAATAAGCCGCCACCTTTTGTTGCGTTAACATTTCTCCTTCGTTCGCAGTGTTGTTGGATTTATTCGTATTTACAATATATGTTTTCGGCATGTCTACATTCTCCTATCCACTGGATTGTGTGTCTAAGCGGGCCTCAACGCATACCCGACAACACACGTTCATAACGCTTCACTTCATTGGTCTTTCCATCGGTAAAGTTACCAATCACATCAAACTTCAATCGGGCTACTTTGGCTAATGGGGTAGTATCTTTATTCTGCAAGCTTTTACTGATCGTCATGTAATGCACACCCTCTTCCCAACTGCTGTTAGGCTGAATATATAGCTTATTTGGCGTTAAAGGATCGACTGTGGCAGTGAATGCTGTGATGGGATCTGAATGCTCTGGTGAGCGGGAAATCAGTATATCTTTGCTGTAGTCCTTCCCAACCTTTAAATCCTGACTAAAAGTAACAGTGAATACTTTGTTTTGTCCTACTGACAGATCAGGGTGAGTACCTATAAACTCGGGTGGCGCTCCGCCTATGACGGTCACGGTTGAACTTGCTGTAAAGCCACCATCATTCGTAGTTACGGTAATTGTTGTTTTCCCAGCTTTTTCACCTGTAATGATGCCATACTGATCTACTGAAGCTACAGTTGGATTGGAAGAGGACCACGTCACTTCCTTGTTTGTCGCGTCTATAGGTGAAATTTGTTCGAACAAAGCAGCCGTTTTCGATTTCGAATTCCGGGCAACTTTTACGGTCGCTTCCTTGGTCAAGCTCTTGCTCTTATACAATAGCTTTGCAGAGCCGTAGCCCGTCGCATAGACTTTTCCTGTTTGATCTACAGTCGCAACTTGTTCATTCGTAGAACTCAGCTGTGCATCTGATTCTATGTCCATAACGAACTGGTCATTCAACCCGACCTTCATAAATATACTATCGAATAAAAAGGTAGGGACAGGTTCAGGCTTCGGCTGACTAACCGGTGTAAATAGTGAGGTAATCATGTATTCGGCATCAGTGAATAAGTATTTATACGGTGAGGACTGAAGAATGACTAAGTAGTAATCACCTTTAGGTAATTGTTTTGAGTAATACATATCTTGCCTGCCGCCTGAAGTAGTAGTCAATCTAGCTACGTCAATCAGCTCCTGCCGGGCATCATGAATTCCTACAAATAAATATTCATTATCTTGGTGGCTAATATACGAATCATCAATCCAGCTGGCAATCATGGAGAACGTCCCTGGCGTATCCAAAGTAAAACGATAGTGATCCATATCGAAATAATAATCTGTTATCGTACCTACGATGCTATTTCCAAGAGGCAAGCGATTAGCAGTCATGAACGTATCATTTGGTTCCGATTCAAAATAAACCGCTTTCTGACGCCGCAGAGATTCCAATTGCTCAGACACGCGTTCAGTACTGAATGCTGTTTTCTGTTGTGTATCCAAATCTATCGTTACATTTTTATGACGAATGTTTACTCCCGTAACAGGAACAACCGCTGGCAGCAGTTTATCATTCAATTCCTCCAGATTTAGAAGGCCTGCACCGTAATGCGTATCCTTGCCAGGCTGACCCAAATCCATTGCTGTTCCTTCTAAATACGCTTTGACTTGTGCCGGCGAAGCGTCTGGTTGTAGTGACTTCACAAGTGCGGCTGCCCCTGCTACAATTGGCGAAGAAAACGACGTCCCGCTTGCCTGTTTATACGTATTCGTCAGTGCTGTCGTATAAACGCCAACCCCCGGTGCTACTACATCTACATACGAATTATAATTCGAAAAGGAAGCGCGTCTGTTTTGTTGATCTGTTGCACCGACGGAAATCACTTCAGGATAAGATGCCGGATAATTGACCGGGTTGCCTTCTAATGCTTCATTCCCGGCCGAAGCCACAACCGTAATTCCTGCCCTGACAGCACGCTGAACGGCATTCTGTTCCAGAATGGATGACTGGTCATTACCTAGACTCATATTGATCACGTCTACTTTTCTCTCAATTGCATAATCAATGGCTCTAATTGAATCCGATACATAACTACTACCGGACAGATGAGACACTTTTAGGGGTAAAATTTTCACATCATACGACCCAGCAATTCCAGTAATGCCTATGCCGTTCCCTGAGGAAGCAGCTATGACACCTGAAACGGCAGTTCCGTGACCATTGACATCTGTCACGTCCATCGTATTATGAACGAAGTTGTAACCCCCCTGCTGAATACGTCCTTGCAAATCCTCATGATGAATAGCAATACCCGAATCTATGACAGCCACAACCGCGTTTTTCTTTTGTTCTGCAACTCGCATCCAAATCGGCTGTGGCTTCACTTGTGGGACCCACCATTGAGTATAAAGATATGGATCATTCGTCGAAGAGTGCAAATCTCGCTTGTAATTCGGCTCAACAATTAATACATTTGGTTCTTCTTTCAATTGTTCCGCCATCTTAAGAAGATCTTCCCCCTTGTCCAAGCGCCACAATTCCACATGCTCCGCAATCTCTTCTCTGCTTTCCACTCCAGTAACATCAGTGGAAGAAGAAAATGATCGATGACTTTCTGCAAACTCCACTAAAAGTTCTCTCTCTTTAGCTTCTTCCTCTATTTCGGCACTGACTTGCACGGAACTGAATGCATACACCACAAAAAGACTCAGTAATACCAACAAGGTTGGCAGCAATCTACTCCACTTTTTCCCCAAGCTATCCCTCTTCTCTACTTTTCTAACTATATCTTACCATGTATATCCAATTAACAGAATCTTAATATCCAGTATGATTATCTCTTATTTGCTATCTTTTAAATTATTACTCATCGCGTATATGCCGCCTTGATTGGATGAAAAAGCTATCCAACTAATTTCTCGGTTGAAGAGCTCCTCGCTGACTTGCATTCTATAGACTTGCCCATGCTGAGCGCACAAAAAGAGCCTCCCGATGTATAGAAATGGGAAGCTCCTCGTTTTATCATCTTTTAATTGTCAAAATAGTGTCTGAATTGTGTGGGGACCTGGTACCCGTGCCAAGCCGCGCTTAGAGTTACTCCTTTTCAGCCGGCAAATGCTGAACGAGCGTCAAGTATGTGGATAGTTCAGTTCCAAGAATCGGATTTTGTTCTGGCTGTACAGAAGGGTTTTGTTCTTGCATAGCACGAGCCTGTGCTTTATCGACCGCTCGCTTTTTACGCCATGCTTCAAAATATTTTTCATCTTCCCATGTAGTGCAAATATGAAGTTCATCATGATCTTCAACATCTTCTTTCATCCACACTTCCATCCGAACAAATCCCTCAAACGTATGGACAGCTTTTGGTTTTTCAAAACGTCCCGCAACTTCTTGACCCTTTCCTTTTTCAATTCGAATTACATTAACTGCCGTCATCTGGCTCATATGAGCGCCTCCTAATCAATGAATGCTTATGTTAACGCACAATAAATTGCGCGTCGTAAGTGTCTATACCCTAAGGATACTCCTTTACTCCAACTGTGTACATTCAAAGGTATGATCCGCGAAGGACGCCAGGAAAAGATGCCGGATCCCGCAAAATCATTACAGTTTTTAAAATCCAGAGGCTATTTGCTCCTTTCCTCTTTACTCTTCGCCTTTTAGCCCTTCACTTGGATATATAGACATCCAAACCATCCCACGATGCCTGCCACTAACATTTGATAAAACACTCTAACCTCTACAAACGCCAAAGAGACCGCCATCACTTTTTGGATTAGCAGTCTCTCTTTATTTATCCTTACATACAATTCATAGAACTATGTGGAAAGCACGTACACTTTACAGAATCTCCAATTGACCGCAAATCTGCTCTATTTTGACTCTCTCCACTATATAAATGTGTAAGAATCAGGCACTCATAACAATCATTTCACCGTAAACTCAATAGCAGCTGGTTCGCTTAACTGCTTACCCTCTCCACATGTTACACGCTGGTCTACAATGAGAATATACGTCATACCAGAAGTGAAGTTTTTCTCTGGCGTAATTTCTAGCATGGTTCCATCTTCTTGTAAGGCATACCCGACTTTCACGGACTTACCCGATTCTTTTTCAATAATATATGTATTACTGTTATTGATTGTATTTTCATCTACCGCCTTATTGAACGTTACGTACCACGTTTTGGTAGATTTGATGTCTTCTCTCTTCTTAAACGTTTTAAAACCTTCAAGTGGAATAGTGATATCATTTTTATTTACGACATCTTTCTCTACTAGAAATTCAAAGTACTTCATCTCTTTATTCAATGCGTTATATACCTTAATAGTATACGCACCACCATAATCCGTAAAATACTCTGGCAATAACTTTACGTTGATTTCTTCCTTATATGTCTCTTCATTGAAAAAGGCTTGAATATCATTCAACTCTTTTGTAACCTTGCCATCTTGCTCAATCACTATTCTGTATGGATTGTTATGTAGTAAATTAATACCCAATCCTCTATATCTCAAATCTGTCATTTGTGCATGGTACGTAGTGTCGATATACGAATCCTCCGCTAAATAAACTTCTTCATTTACGGGGTTCTGAATAACTTGTCCATTTACTTCAACAACGACATTATACGTTGTGAATTCCTGTAAATATTGTGGATCGATGAACGAAAGACCGAAATCTAGTCTCCTAGTATTTTCATCTTCGTTATAATAATCTGTAACCACTTTATCGATCTTTGTTATTCTGTTATTTTCTTCATCACGTAAATATTTATCTACAGCTTGCGATTCATCGACATTGAGTATTTCTAATGAAAAGCCAAACTTTTCACTTTGTACGCCGATTTGATAAGGATTCACAAAACTGATTGCAGGATCTTCATACACAAAGACACTAAAGTCTCTCACTCGCGCAACTTCTTTACTTCCTAAATACAGCACAATATCTACCGTATTTTCTCCGTTTACATTTTGAAAAGAATTCACCTTTTCTAAATGCCTTGTTTGATATTCACCAATCACACTATATGAGTCCAGTTGATTGGCTCTCGCAACCACTTGTCCATGTTGAATCATTTCCAAACGGCTTGCCAGAATACCTGTAACAGCATTATATTCGCGATCACGAAGGGACAACCAGAAAAAGTGCGCCTGTGTATTTGCTGAAAAATATTTAGTAGCACTCGTTTTTTCATTGTCAATCTCATTAACTAATGCGGTATTAAATAGCCGAGTAGATTGATCTAAGATCCGCGTTACAGTCATTTCTCCATCGTTCATTTCTAATTCATTTTGCGCAAAACTTTTTTGTGGTACGGCAGTCACGCTAGCCAGAATCATAATCAAGAGCGTGTAAAATAAAACATTAGTAGTTTTCAATAAAATTCCTCCAATACAATAGTAAGTAAATAATACCATTACTATAGTATTGTGTATATAGACTCAAAAGAGTAATGTACTATCACCCTACCAAGTTTCAAACCAATTAAAAAAGACCAGCTCGTAAGCCAGTCTCAAAAATATACTCAGTGATATCTAATTTTCCCGCTATCCAGTTTAGATATATCGAATGCAGTCGCAATTCTGCCATCTTCACTTTTCGATAGGTCTAACTCTTTCAGTGTACCTTCCGTTCGATCCAACTGATCAATCATTCGATTGAGCGAAGCGAGCCCTTGCCACACGTTCGAATCTTGTAGCTTTGAAGCCACTATATCTTTTTGTTCCTCTGACAAGTGGGTAAATACAGGTAACGGCAAAGCTTCCAACTTCATTCGAAAATCCTCTATATTCAATGAGTCATGGAGCTCAGTTACTTGTCGTTCTAACGACACGCTTGCTTGCTGGACCATATCAATCGATACAAGCGCTCCTCGATCTACAAGTAGCTTTTCTACTACATGAGCTCTTCCTGCAGCGCCTAAATTAATGAACTCTTCACCCGCTTGCTCTATTGCTTGTTCCATTAATTCATCGAGAGCACTTTCCTTTATTTGTTTTGTTTCAACGGGCAGAGATGCAATCCTATTTTCCAATTCAGCTACTAGTACTACCTTTAATGGACATGTCTGAACTGGCACAATCAACGAACGTAGGCGCTCCAAATCACTTAAAGTGTTTGGGAAAGATAAACTGTACTGTACTTCGTATAAACGCTTCATCCACTCTATACGTAACTGGATCTCTTCTTTTAATTCAATAGACACTATAATAGCACTAGCATCTTCTTCAATTGCGGCTAAATCAGCTTCATGAAGCGTAGTAACCGTTTCAATCAATGTTAGTCTTTCGTTTAGTTCATTGTATACCTTTCTTTCATCTCGTCCTTCTAGCGCTGTATAATAAATACCTTTCATCTGATCTTGTTCGTCTGAAAAGCCATATCCTGAACTGCCCGGCAATGCAGTATAATTAAACATATTCGTTCCTCCTATAAACATACCTTAGTCTAAGTATAAAGGATGTTCAGTAAAACAAACAGAATATATTCATATTACTAGAAAACATACCCTTATAAATTCATAATTTCTTCGATTTCCATCAGGCAATAACGAATAGTTCGTTTCAAATGGCAACAATAATAATAAACCAGAATGATTACTTTATAAAAATAAATTGATAAAAGTCGAATAAGGTCAAAATGGTGAACAATAATATTCGAATTATCAAAGTTTTACTAATGTTCAAATCTGAAGTATGGAATTATAAAAAAGTCATCTGATTCAAAACATAATCAGATGACTTTATGTATTCGACTAGTTTTTGACTCGTTTAATGTAGTAGTAATAATTTATTCGATATTCTCTACTTCAAAAACTTCAACAACAGGTTCTTTAGCAACAAGTTGTCCATTTTTAAATTCTCCATCTACTGGAGTAATATTACTGTGTTTATTAGATCCAGCTAAAAACTTAAGAGCTTCTGCATTTGAATTAAACTCTGAGATAGCATCAGAATATAAATCTTTGTTATAATATTTTAGGTTATCTAACTGAATGTACTTCAAATCATTATTTCTAACAAGACCTTCAGTGAATGCATCTTGATATAAAGAATTTGAAATCTTGATATCTTTACCATCCTTTGTAAATACTAATTCTTGGATTGTATTTGCGCTAACAGCCTCGGTGGAAACGGCTGGTACTAATGCAGTAGCCGCTACTAGGGCTGCTAGTGAATATGTTAATGTTTTCTTCAATATATTAAATCCTCCTTAGATAATAGTTATATAGGCTTTAAGCATTTATACTCAAGTTAACTTTACCAGATTTTCTCTATTCTTTCAATGCTATTTTAAAATATTGGATAATAGGACATATAAAATATATTTAATTTATTTTATTGTTCAAGTACCTGTAGTTTAGAATGCTTTAACAGGCAGGTATACTGCCGAAATAAATTATAAGGGGACAAATAGTAAAGCCACTGAAGCACTGCTATACGTTAAGTAACAACTATTTCTACGTCGTATGTCCCCTCAATATTTTGGTCAGTTGCTTCGTCCTAGTCCACCTGTTCAATTTTCGACTTGTATTTTACCATAGAAGAGCGGTCAATTAATTCAGGGATAGTATATCCGGGATTAGATAAGATACCCTTTGATTATAGCCAGCCAAAACAGGACTTAATATTGTTCGATGAAATAGTGAATGGCTGAGGTTAACACAACGACATTCAAAATGAGTTTTAACATTTCAACTACTACTTCTAGGTATTACATTAAGTAATAGCATAAAGAACTAGACTGCTGTAGCAACTTCTAACAATTTTTATTGATACTATATAATAGGCTAATTGCCAAACAGGGTATTCAACACGTATAGCTCACTAAAGTTGCTTACAATAAGTAGGTTGTTTTTTGTCTCATCCTGATGTAGAAGACAACTCAAGGGGTTACAATGCAATAGATTGTACATGTACAAAGCAATTCAAGTGGTCAAAGAACTTGTTGACGACGCAATTGAGATCACAGAAATAATTACCTATACCCGTCTTTTAAATTTCATGGATAACGAAGGGTATTGCTTTCATTACCAACCTTAATACATTTATTGGATGTATAAATCACCACCTCACATCTCTCCGTCACGACACTCCCTTCTTTCTACACTCATAGACAGGCTTCTCTAGAAACCATTTTCGGATCTATATTACTCTATTAATAGAATAGGGGATGTACTAGTACTTCAACTGCTGGTTGCATACAATCGATGTTAAACCTATCTATACAATTAGGAGGAATCTGTATGTTGTCATTTTTAAGTTCACTTTATAAGCATAGTAAGGAGTGTCTAGGTTATTTGGTTACATTTTTTAAAAACAATTTTATATCACGGCATTCAATTTATATGGAAAATATCGCATTGAAGAGCCAACTTGCATCATATGTCCATCGTTTTGAAAGAAAAAAATCCCAAAACCACGTTCGACGACAGCATTCCGTCAACTCTCGGCTCTCCTATCTAAGTATTCTGATAGTCGGAAATAGTCTTTAGTGATGGTTAAACCCGAAATTGTAATTCGTTAGCATCGAACAGCTTTCAAATTCTATCAGAAGCGGAGATGGATAAAAGTGGGTGGCATACAATTTTGTCTGCAACAATCCAGCTATTTTAACGAGTACATAAGGAAAATAGTCGCCTTTCGAAAAACAGTGCCAATCCTGGAGGACGTTCTTGCAAAACTATCAGCAAGAAATCTGTGCAACCGATTTCTTAACGATTCCTACACTTACCTTTAACGTAGTTCATGTCTTGATGATTATCCACCATAAAACACATAAAATTATTCTTTCATCGTAACGATTAATCCAACAGCAAAATGGACAATTTAGCAATTTCAAAATACAACATCTTACGGCAAATCTCCTAAATATTATATCCACGATAATGATCCAATTTTTCATTCCAAAGTATTCAAAGCTTTCTTACAATCGTCGGATGTTACGGTAAGGAGAACTGCTTATTGATCACCTTTTCAAAATGCTTATGCTGAAAGAGTAATCGGTACGATTAAAAGGAAGTTGATTGATCAAGTGATTCCGTTGAATTAGCAACTTCAACGTATTCTACTAACGGAATACATCAAGGGATAAACGGAAAATCACCAATTCCATCGCCAGTTTACTTTCTCACTTTGGCGGTAGATATCCAATTGGACGCCACCTCTACATTGGATGGTCTCTATCATACTTATGAGGAAATAGCGTATTTCAACTAACTTAATATTTTAAAACAGTCTTGTAAAAGACTGTTTTGGCACGTCCAACTTCTTCTCCGCCTTTGCTTTCCCTCGAATTGTATTATTAAGATCCTGAAATACTGTTGAATAGAAAAAGCCATCCAGTGAAATCAAAGCAATTTCTGTCCGGATGGACTATTTGATTTCGACAGGGGTGAGCACCGCACACATATCCAGATTTTTAAGAAGTTTAATTGAATCACCACCGGCTCCCGAAATCATTGCAAAATTAGCAGATAAAGCATGGGATGAAGTTACTTATAAAGAGTTAATGACCGCTGCCGACCATATAGTAGGATCTAATGAAGATGAAGACGAAGAAGATATCAACTTCTCCAAGAAATAGAATGAGGCAAATTAGGGATTTAGAAAAGAAGTTTGTACAAGTATTTTTATCAGAGTTATATGAGAAGCCTTTTAAGTGGAGTGTAGAAAAGAAAATTAGTGATAGACATATTGTAGATTTAGAAATAGAAGTAGAAGATGATTTTTATAAGAGATGGTTAGTAGAATTTTAAGGAACACCAAATGATATTAAAAGACCGATTGTATCAAACATTATGAATACTTATGGGTTTATCTCAATGATAAATTTAGAGGAAACTGATAGGTTTATAATAGCTGTCAATAATGAGTTTATGTTTGAATGTTTTTTTAGATAGACCACCACTTTCACTTCGAGGTAATATATTTGTGATGTTAATGGATTTAGAAGAAGGAAAGATACTTAAAGAAGAACAAATATGTAAGTATTAATAAGAATATGAAATAGGAAAGGGACTCAGCCACTTGTGCTCAGTCCTTTTCTTATTCGTATTTTTTACATCAATCCGGCATTTCGATAATATGGGAAGTCCTCTTGCTTCATGCCAATCATCTCCGCAAGCTTTTCAAACACCCGCGTCGTCTTCCCTCGATCGCCGCGGCAGCCGAGTGTCATACTCGTAATAGGTGCGTAGCAGCCGGTCCTACCAGCGCGTGTTAGCAAGCCTGCAATCTCTGGATATTCAATACCAAGTGTTTCATGCATCTCTCGCGAGAAGTCTCTCCAGTACCGGCCAGCTATCCGTAATTCATCATCTTTATCTTCGTCATCTTCATCAACTTCTATTAGATGCGCCGTGTCTTCATATTGTTTGAGCCGATAGAGCATATATATTTCCCGAAAGGTCAGCCCATCCAAAATTTTCAGATAACCGTCGTATTCATCGGCCTGGCTGAACTGATTTTTAGTGAGATGCTTTGCAAACAGCTTCGCAAAGAACCGGACTTTTTCTTTTTGGCGAGTATACAAAGAAGCCTTCAATGCAGCAAACAACGAGAACAGGAACTCTTCGCTCTGGATCACTTCCTGCGATAACTCGATATTTCCTCTGTCTAATTCTTCGAAGAAGATAGCTGCTCGTTCAACGTGAAGTTTATTATATGCTTCGGTAGCGAGTGAATCAATCAATTCACCTACTGGAATACCGCAAAGTGAATAATTTTTTATAAGCGCTCTTATCAAATGGTTACCAGAATAAAGTTCTAATGCCCTTTCATTCATATGCATCCCTCTCACCTCAATCTATTTATTCCAGATTTACACACTCTTGTTTTTCTCTATCGACCTTTTTACTTCCCATACCGACTTCGTCTTTAGCCCTTTCCCAATCATGCTTCAGTAAAAATGCAACTCTTTTTTCTAATTCTTGAAGCTTCTCATCATTTCGATCTTCCAGCAATGCATTCAAACAAGCCACACTCTTTTGATCTTCTGTATCACAAGGATTCAACGATAACGTGATAAAGGTTATAAGCTGACTCTTTTTCTCTTGGTCGTTGCTTGAGCAAAATTCTGCAACGCTTTGTTTTATATCATGCCGCCATCTTTGACGTTCTTCCGTTATGTACTACTTTATGACTGCGAATGTTTGTGTGTTATGTCGACAGGTAAGAAACTATAGCAGCAACAACACTGGAACTAAGTATAAGAATAATGAAAACCTTAAATCACATTCCTCCGCCTTCTCTACAATTCTACCAAACCAAAAAAGAAAGGACCAACCCGAAGGCCAGTCCTTTCTTGTTGTCTTATCTAGTTACTCCACTTAGAGTAGCCACATAAGTAACGTTATCATTATTTCTTACAAATTTCACGATTACTTTTGATGGAGCATTTGTTGGATCATATTCCCCTTGGTTCCAAGCACTTCTACTCTCAAGATTAGCCATGCCATCCAGATCAGATGTTCTCTTAATGAAAGAAGTGTCAATAGCGCTTATATTTCCAGCAGATGGATGCTGTATCACTGTGCCAGCTTTCCAATCCTCTTCAGCAACAACTGGTTTGTCTGCAGAAGTGATACCTTCATAAATGCCTTTCCAGTAGCTTACATTTCCTTCAACTAGCTTTTTAGTGAACTTAGAATCAAATGTATCCTTCTCTGTCCCATGCAAGAAGTGACCAAGAGCATTTAAGGTGTTTGTAGTTAACACAATACTGTCATCTGAAAGTGATACAGAAAGGGATTCTAAATCACCAATTGTAAGTCCTTCTGGCAATGTTGTATTTACAGAAACTTTGGTATCAGTATTTGTTGTAACTCTTGCAATTCCAGCTCCATCTATTGCTTTTACAAATGTAGGATTGACTGTGACCGAAACATCAGAAGCGTTAGCTTTCTTCAATATCACTGTCTTGCCATCTTCACTTGCTACAACCTCAATACTCTTACCATTAACAGCCGCTAAATTCTTAATAGCTGATTCAACAGCAACTTTTTTAGTGTCGGTTAATTCAAGGTTAGTTAGCTCTGCTGCCTTTACAGCTGCTTCAGCTACAGAAAGATCCTTCGTAGCGTTAAAGGTTGCACGAGCTGTTTGAATAGTTGCTTCACGGCCATTTGTCTCATTGAATAATCCTTCAGTATTCGGGTTGTTTTCAATTGCTTGTAAAGCTGTTTGAGCTTCACCTAATGCATTCTCAGCAGCAATAAGGTTACTTTCAACGGTAAGATCTTTATCAGTCATCGCTGCTACCAAGGCATTTACCTTTGCTTTAGCATTTTGCAGAGCCTGGTATCCTGCATCAACATTTCCCGCTCCGTCTCCAGTAATCTCAACATCTTTAGTTCCACTTACTGTTGTCACTGCAGCGCCTTGTTCATTTACAAGTGAAACTTCAGTATTCGCTTCTAACTCAGTAATAGTTCCTTCATTGTTAATTTGTACAGCACCACCAGCAGCTTGTGCTGTTACTTCAATCTTGGCAACTTTCTTACCGGCTTTTACATTAAAAATAACACCAGTCTTATCATTGATTACAAACTTATTAAAGTCAGCACTCTCATTCCACGTACCTACTGCAACGTCGTTGATTGTAACTGTTCCTTTTACAGTGGCACTATTGTTAATAGTCGCTGCAGGAGCCGTCACAGTCAAGTTACCAGTAATTGTACCAGCAGAAATATCGATAGTTCCTGTTGCTTGTGTAGCGATTACCACGTTCCCTGTAACCGTTCTTCCATTCAAGTCTAGGTTTGCCAAACGATCAATGGTTAAATCGCCTGTAATGTTATCACCCAATTTGATTGTCTTGATTGCAGTGTTCTTAACAGCCGCATCAAACTGTGCTTTATTCGTTACCACTTTCGTTGCTGAAGGTGGCGTTGGCAATGGTTTACCATTCCGTGTCTATCCTGCCATGGATTTCGACCGGTCTACACCGTACGTGCCACTTTCATGGCATACGGCGTGCTATCGATGGATTAACTTCCACCGACTAGGTTCCTTCGCTCCCACTGCTTTTCTCCTCCAAAGATGTTACCACCTCTGTATAAACGGCCAGTGATCGTCACTACTACGAACCTGCTGACTTCCTCAGCACCTCACTGGAATTACTCTCCCTAGGCACTGAAGCTCTCAAACGTTCCATACCCGTCATCCCTTGTTTTGATTACGTTAGGTCCCCACTATGCGTCATCAGAAAATCCAATTTAACAGCCTGAATTGTGTTGGATTCAACTTTGTCATTTCAAACAGAGAGATGAATGTACAGCCGAAGGTTCTTTGTAGAACATTCATTAGCTGATGTAGCGTTAATCCATGGGTTCATCTGCTTAACCATAGTAATCTTTTAAGGAGCCCCGCATACGACTCTCACGTATTACGACTTCACCTGGCTTCATGCATAATGGCGAGTAAGCCATATAGCATGCAGGAGGATTAGGCACTATGTATATTAGGCTATTCCATAGGTCAGGGAATTCTCCCGACATTTGACAGTATATAGTTAAAGAAAAGCCTCCTTACTAAAAATTTAATTCTAGTGAGGAGGCATCCTTCACTCATTTCATCCACATTGCTATGAATTTA
This sequence comes from Sporosarcina sp. P3, assembly GCF_002743415.1. Taxonomy (NCBI): domain Bacteria; kingdom Bacillati; phylum Bacillota; class Bacilli; order Caryophanales; family Caryophanaceae; genus Sporosarcina; species Sporosarcina sp. P3. The sequence goes on along the minus strand of NZ_PDZE01000005.1, from coordinate 206,982 downwards.
TAGAGTAACGTTTCGCAATTTTGTTATTCGGCTACTGCTGTGATTGCTTTGTCGATATCAGCTTTGATGTTAGTCAAAGTAGTATAAGCAACCTTTGCTCCGTCTTTGTCAGTTGGGAAGTTCGCAAGGAATGCTTCAGCAACTGAGATTTTTTGTGTAGAAGAGAGATCAGCGAATGGCTTGTAGTTTAAAGCTGTCAATGCTGTATTAACTTTAGTGATAGTATCAGCAGCATTTACATTTGTAAGCAAAGTACCACGAGCAGTAACTTGGTCATTAATTTCAGTTGCCAATGCAGTGTTAGTAGCATAGCCGGCTGCTGGCTTCTCAGCCAATACAAGACCAGCTACTTCAAGCTTGCCTTGTGCAGATAGATTTACGTAAGAAGGATTTGAGTCACCATTAGCAACTACAAACTTAGTAAGTTCAGTTCTTACAGCCGTGTCAGTAGTTGCAGCATTTAGAGCTACGCGTGCGTCAGTTGCATTCACTGCTGCTTGTACGTTAGCAATTTTAGCCTCTGCGTCAGCACCTGTGTTTGCAGCGGTTTGAATTGCAGTCGTATCAGCAAGGTATGCATCTTTGTTAGCTGGAGTTACATTCAAGTTAAGAGTTTTGGCTTGAAGAGCTTCCAACAATGCATCTGGGTCTTCAAAATCAACACTTGTGGCATATAGATCTGTAAGGGCTTGATCAGGAGTGTTCTCTACTGTGATAAACCCTTGAATTTTAGCAACAGTATCTTTGTCAGCTGCATCGGCTGTAGCAATTGCTGTTCTGTATTCTTCTAATAATGCATCGATAACAGTTTCCCCATCAAATGCGTCGGAAGCATATGCTGAACGATCTGCTAATGTAACAAGGAGCTCTTTAACCTTAGCAGTAGTTGTATCTTCAGTGATTGCTTTAACTGCGTTCAGTGCAGCTGTTTCAGCGTTTGTATTTGCTGTATCGATAAGCGTTTGGATTTCTCCAGCTGTATCTTTATCTGCTAAATCTGCTGCTTGAATATCAGTTACATAACGCTTCAATTCTTTTGAGTTCACTGAAGCAATGTCGAAAACACCATCTTCAGTAAGTGTATTTAAAGCATTCAATGCTGATGTCAATTTAGCGTTAGTGTTGGCTTTTGTAACATTTACAACTGCGTCATGCAATGCCAAACGGTCTAACAAATCTTGCTTAGGTGTAGCATCAGCATCTTCAACGTCAGCAACTACATAATTGTTAACTGTTGCTCTTGCTTCAGCAATGTCAGCTGAAGAAAGTGTTCCTTCAGCTGCGGTTACTGCTTCGTCTGCTTTCACTTCGTTCTGAGCATCAATTGCAGCTTGGATAGCTTCAATAGATGCGCCTGCACCCTCTACTCCAAAGTAATTAGCTGAACCAAGGTCCAATAAGGTCTCTGTAGTTACGCCGTCAGCAAGTGTTACATCTTGAGTGGCATAGTCAGTAATCCATGCATCCTTAACGCGCTCAAAATTACCAGCCTTCAAAGCGTTAAGGAGCTGCAATACATTCGTTGCGTCTGCAACATTCTTAACTGTTGTCGCTTCAGCAGTTGCATCTTCGCTAGCTTTGTTAACATCAGCGATGATTTTATTAATGTCTGCTACTGTACCAGGTGCATCTGCTGCAATTGAGTCAAAGTAGCCTTGGATGTTTGCTTCTGTAGCACCCGTGAAGTATTTAGACTGAAGTGCATTCCAAAGTGTTACAACGTTTCCAGCCGCATTAACTTTTGCTACTGCGTCAACTGCTTCTGTATCGAAGTCTTTCCCTTGAACTACAAAAGTACCTAGTGGAAGCTCTTCATAAGCTGTTACGAAATCGAACGTAGCTGATGTATCGCCAACTTCTAGGTTTACAGGTGTTACTTCAACAGTTTTACCAGCAGGATCTACAACAGTGATTGTAGCGCCTTCTTTAGCTTCTGTAAGAGCAGTGAATGAAACAGTTACGCCAGTTTCGTCAATCGCACTTACTGATTCAACTTTCAAATCTGCAACTTGTTCTTCTTCAGGAACTAGATTCCCGTCTACAAATTCACCAGGAACAGTTGTGATCGATTCAGCTTTATCTGATCCAGCCAATAGCTCAAGCGCTTTGTCCAAAGTAGATTCTTCGGAAACTGCCTCATCTAAAACTGCTTTAGAGTAATATTTACCATCGGAATTTTGAACGTAAGAAACAGTAGCTCCAGTCATCCATCCTTCTGCGATAGCAGCATCATATACTGCTTTGGAGATAGCAACATTTTGTCCGTCAACAGCAACAATGATTTCATCTACAGCGTAGCTAGTAGCTGCGCTTGCAGCTGCTACTGGTACTAATGCTGAAACAGCAAGAACTCCTGCCAGACTTGCCTTAGACAATACTTTAAATGGTTTTTTCGTCAAGTTAATTCACCTCATAGTTTAGTTTGTTTAATAGTTCATATATACATATAAGGATAGCGGGTCGCTATCCTTATATGTTTTTACTTTAAATTACTTAGTTGTTTTGAACGTACCAGCGTTGATTTGATCAACAGTTGCTTCGTCCATCGCAATTGCAACTAGGTAACGATCAGCGTTTAGAGAGCTTTGTCTGAACTCGTAAACTGCGTCACCAATTACTAATGAATAAGAATCGCCTTTTAAATCAGCAGCTAATTCAGATTCTAAGAATGATACTACGTTTTCAAATGTTGCATTTGGCGCGATTTTAGATGATGCACCGATAGTATCAAATTTCACTACTGCATTCGCCTCACTAACTTTTACAGGAACTTTAACATCTGCCGTTTTATCTCCAGCTTTCACAGTTACTGTTACTTCAACGTTTCCAACTGCTTTACCTGTGATTACAAGCTCGTTATTTTTAACTTCTGCATTGGCAACAGTTCCACCGTCAGTTACAGATACAATTGTGATGTCCTTGTTACTAGTAGCTAAAACATTTGTCAAAAGAACTTTTTCTGCTCCAACTGCTACTGTTTGTTCAACTACAGTGTTAGCTGTTAATTCAGTTGGTACTTCAGGTGTTGGTACATTCGTAACTTTTACAATTTCAAATGTAACTGCGTCGCCAACTTTAGTGTACGTTACAGTTGCCGAGCCTAGGTTAGCTACAATAGTATCTTCAAATTGCTTTTTACTGATTGCATTTCCATTTTCATTCTTGAATGTAGCTGTTTCATAGCTTACAGCATCTTTACCATCGAATTTAACTTCTTCTTTAGAAGCGTCCAATGATTGTACAATTCCAGTGTAAACAGATGGAACTACTGAAGAAGAAACGAATGTAACTGTCTTAGAAGCAGGTACTGTTGTTGGAATAACGATTCCAGCTTTAGATCCTGTTGCTGTTACAGTTGCACTTGATGCTTCTACGCCTTCAACTTTAAGAGTAGCTTCGCTCTTACCAGGTGCGATTGTAACTGTCGCTACACCGTTTTGTCCCGGCTCATATGTTTTACCATCTACAAGAATTTTACCGACTCCAGCAGTTACACCGAATGTAACTTCAGTTGCTTTGTCAGCTTTACGTTCTTTACCGTTTTGGTCAACAAGCTCATAATTAAATTCAGCTGTCTCTCCAGTGTTAAGTGAATTGATTTCTTTGCCAGCAGCGTTAACTGCAGACAATTCAGCAGCATATTGAACAGAGTTCACGAAGTATGTTACTACTGCTTGAGTTTGAAGATCATTTTTATCTAGTCCGTCTACTGAACCATTTTCGATGAATACAGTTGGAGTTACATAGTCATTGTTACCTTTTGAAGTAACTGTAAATGTAGCTTTGCCTGCATCTTCTAATGGAACGTTATAGTAGAAGTTTGTTGCGCTTGAAGGTGCTGCTTGAGCAAGTTCATTTCCTTTTGAATCAAGTACTTTGAAGTCAGAAGTTGCTGATAGGCCTACACGTGGAATTGCTACACGTACTGTAGTTCCTTTAGCAGCTGGCTTGCCATCTTTGTCTGTGTAGTTAACTACATAGTCACGTCCGCCAGTACCGAATTCATTCGCAACTGCTGCGTTTTGTACGCCTTCAGCTTTGATTGTCAATCCTAGTGCGTGTTGTACTGAGAATGTTACTGTGCTTCCAGTAGCTTGTAGAGCTGTTTTATCGAATGAAGCATTGTAATTTTTAGGATCCATTTGATCAGCAGCTGTATTTGCTGCTGTTGGATTATAAGTTCCTTCGTAAACAATTGGAGTTACAGCTGCATTTGTTCCTGTAAGAACAAGGTTAGCTTTTCCGTTTGCATCCAATGGAACAGCAATTACTGCTTCGCCGCTTGTTGAAGCTTTGTAAGGATAGTTAGATGCTGAAGTTGGAATGCCATTAGTGTTCAATTCGTAAGTTGCAACGCCTTCAGCGTTTACAGTCTTAACTAATTGATCAGGAGCAACATTCAAGTTCTCTTTGAATCCAACGAATACAACTTTTCCAGCATTTTTCTTTGAGTTGATTTCGTAAACTTTCTTAGATCCGTTTGCAAGTAGGCTACCTTCTGTTGAATCAGTAATAGTCAACTGTGCTGCATTTGCCCAGTAAACCGTTCCTTGTTCGCGAACATCAGCTTTACCAGTAGGGTATACAGTTACTGTATCTTTACCAGCATTGTACTGAGTGTAAGAGAATGTTGCGATACCGTCAGCGTTTGTAACTACTTCAAACACTTGATCTTTGTTTAGTGTGTTTCCAGCTGCAGATACGTTGAAAGTTACAGGGATTCCTGCTTCTTTAACGCCTGTGTCAGCAGATAGGATAACTTGCTGTCCTACAACACCTTGTACTGATGTAGTGTTCAAGTTGATTTTAGAAGGTACTGTCGGTGATACGCCATTGAATGAACCAATTGCTTTGCCATCCAATTTAACAGTGTACTTCTCTCCGCCTTTTTGAACAGCAGTTGTCAATACAACAGTTTTGTCATCTGATTGCTTAACTGCAGCGTTAGATACAGTCAATCCGTCGATTGTGAATTTCAAGGAGTTGATATTTTCAACCTTTTCTTTCATTTTCACTTCTACAGTTGTGCTGTTAATAGCTGTTACAGAATCAACGTCAGGAGCTACAATTCCGCCACCAATTTTATCAAAGTCTACTAGAGTAGTCTTGTAAAGGAATGAAGCGAACTGCGCACGAGTTGTTGTGTTCTTTGGGTTGAACTCAGGTGCAGCTGGGTTTGTGATGTCGAAGAAGTCTAGAACGTCGATTGCCGGACGAGCTTCAGCTTTCGCTTTGCCTAGGTCTGTAACGTCTTTGTCGAATTCCTGTGCTTCCACGTATGATACTAGGTCAATGTCATGTACGCGGTCGAATGCACGAACAAGAACGATTGCCATGTTTTCACGAGTGATGTCGCCTGCTGGATCAAGTGTTCCGTCTACTTTACCAACGAATAGGCCGTTGTCATAAACTAGTGCAGACATTTTTAGAAGTTCATCGTTAGATGTAGTCTTCAAGTCAGCAAAGCGTGGCTTTGTTTTGTAATCAGTAGGTACGTCATATCCTTCTGCGATCAACCATTTACCCATCAACTTTACAACGTCAGAACGTGTAAGTGTCTTGTTAGGTTGGAATGTTCCATCTTGGTATCCTGTGATGACACCTGCTTCAGAAAGAGCGTCGATCGCTACTTTGTGAGAGTTGTTGTCTTTTACATCTGTAAATTCAGCCGCGAATGCTACTGGTGCTACTGCTGATGCTACTAGTGCAGCTGAAGCAGCTCCTACTACAAACTTGCGGTATTTCGTTGGTTGGTTAGCCATTAAATAATTTCCTCCTCGTAATATCTCTTGTTTTTGCCTATTACTACCTATGTATGAGAGTAGTAAGCATTACACATTAAAGTATAGATAAGAATGTGCTAAAAGTCAATTGAATCTTGAACTAGATGATAGTCTAATAGCACGGTATGCCAATTTATTTTCATACCATCTACTATTGTATCGAAAGATTACCAAAATACAAGTATTTTCCATAGCGTTTTATAAATACAGGATGTTGGCCACGCAAAGTATTTTTGCCAAACAAAAAGGCTTGAGCAGATGGGAACTGTTCAAGCCTTTTTGTTTGCGGTCAACCAACCGTAACGCTTTGCACGTATCGTGCTATATGCTATAGAGAAAATTATCCTTACAACTTCGTATTCTATCACCAAGTTCAATAGATTACAAGATAGTAACTCACTAGTATAATATTTCTAAATCTACTATCATTAATTGGTTGAGGTTATTACTAGATTTGATTCGGTTTACTAGATGGCTAGAAATAAGGGTTTGATTGAATCAGGGTACTTTGAATCACTCTCGAAGTGATGTGTTAATTACTTTTTTAAAATTTGCTTAAGTTCATGTGCAACACGGATTACAATCCTAATCTTGATGATTCTCGATAAGGATCATCACTCAAATTAAAAAGGATTGGCGCCTCCCTTTCGAAGCACCAATCCTTATTAGCTTGATTTTTCAACATTACTTCTTTCGATACACCTCTATCAAAAACTTCGGCAAATTCATTTGACGTTTGATCCGACTCGGCTCAAGCAGTAATCGATACAACCACTCTGCCCCTGCTTTCTGGAACACAGCCGGTGCTCTTTTAATATTACCTGCTAGTACGTCAAATGACCCGCCGACTCCTTGGAACACAACCGGATGTAGCTGATCACGGTATTGTTCGATCCACTGCTCTTGCTTCGGTGATCCCATCGCAACAAATAGTATATCTGGTTGCGCTTCGTTAATCGTGTCGAGTACGACTTGTATATTTTTTTCATAACCATGCTGGACACCCGCGATTTGAATGTTCGGATGCAAGACTTGTAATTTCGCTGCTGCTTCTTCCGCCACTCCAGGCTTCGCGCCGTAGAGGAAAATACGTTTTCCGCGCGCAGCGGCTTCCTGTACGACGCGGTCCATCATGTCGATTCCTGTAACACGTGATCGGATTTGACCTTTTTGTAGCTTAGACGCGAGAATGACGCCGATGCCATCCGGGATTTGAAATTCCGCTCGGTTCAGCAATGCTTTTAGCTCCGGATCTTCTTTTGCCTTCATTAGCTTTTCCGGATTGATTGCCACGATGAGTGATTTCTTTCCCGTTTCGATATTCTCGAAAACTTTCGGAATCAGTTCATCGTAGTTTTCCGTATTGACGGAGACGCCTAGAACTTCTTCTTTCATTTGTATAGCTGCCCCTCTTTTTTGCCATCTCCTAATTTGAAGAAGCGATATTCTGCCTGTTCCCATTTGTCTGCATCGAGTGCATTTTTTGTATCCAACATAATCGGTCTCGGCTGCTTCGTCTGCAAGTCTGCCGGATTCAGTTGTTTGAATTGGTCATGGTCTGTAGTTAATAGAAGAAGATCCGCTGTGTTGATTGCTTCTTCTAGTGTCGCCACTTGCGTCGAATGCTGTAGTTCTTTGATGTGTGGATCGAATGATACGACGTCTAGACCGAGATCTTGCAGTGAATCAATCACTTTCGTTGATGGGCTTTCACGCATGTCGTCGACGTTGCCTTTGAACGCCAGACCAAGTACCGCCACTTTACCGTTTTCGATATTATACTCTTGTAGCAAACGCTGCGCGCGCTTTGCCGTATACATCGGCATGCCATCATTCGTTAGACGTGCTTTTTTGATGATGTCTGCTTTTTCAGGTGCCAGTTCCACTAAGAACCATGGATCAACAGCGATACAGTGACCGCCGACGCCTGGGCCTGGCGTATGGATATTGACGCGTGGGTGAAAGTTTGCAAACTTGATCGCTTCCCAAATGTCCACGTCAATCCCTTCTGCAATTTTTGCGAGTTCATTGGCGAATGCAATGTTGACGTCGCGGTAGGTATTTTCCATGACTTTCACGAGTTCCGCTGTCGTTGCGTCTGTTAGGTGGATCGTTCCTTTGACGAACACTTCGTAGAGATCCTTTGTCATTTCCGCTGACTTCGCATTGATTCCGCCAACAATCCGGTCGTTGTTGACTAGTTCTTCGAAAATCTTACCTGGGATTACGCGTTCTGGGGAGTGAGAGACGAATAGGTCTTCACCGATGATCAAATCCGTTTTGCGTAATTCAGGTAGCATGATATTCTCGACAGTCTTTGGTGGAACGGTTGATTCCAAGATCACGAGCGCACCTTTTTTGACGAATGGCACGATCGATGCCGTAGCCGCACGGATGAATTCCAAGTTCGCTGTGTTGTCCGGATTGATCGGTGACGGCACCGCGATGATGTAGACATCTGCTTCAACTGGTGTAGTCGATGCTTGGAAGTGTCCTTCGTCTACAGCTTTCTCGAGACGCTCTTGCAGGCCGTTTTCTTCTATATGTAGTTGTTTGTTGTTGATCAAGTTTACGACATGTTCGTTCCGGTCGACACCGTGTACTTGCAAGCCGCTGTTTGCGAACATAACAGCAGTTGGAAGGCCGATGTACCCTAGGCCTACTACGCATAATTTCTTTTCCATAATGTATGATACCTTCGCTTTCTTAATTTAGGTTGTGATTGGTCAAAGTCTGGGAAGACTTTTAATTGGGTATTGGATCTGCACTGCAGGCGGACGCTTTCCTGCGGGCATGGCTTGAGCCGCTTCCCTCACTTCGTTCAGTCCAGGGTCTCAAACTCATGCTATTCCCGCGGGAGTCGCCGCCTTTCGTTCCGATCCTACTTACAGTGTGGTGACAGGTAGTGACCACTTTTTTCTGTTTGTTGGGGTCTGAAGTTCAAGACCTCAATACTTTTTGTTCAAAGAGAAAGGATGAATTTCTTCATCCTTGAATTTTTATAGCTACTTAAAAAATGATAGAGTACTTCAGCTTTTGACTCTTCCGCAAAAACTCCAAAAGAACACACAGTGGATCGTAAGCGGAAGGCGGCGACTCCCGATGGATCAGCCCGATCAGGTGAGACAACTAAGAGAACGCAGTGAACAGTTGGCTCACCGCGGGCCCATGGGAAAGCGTCCGCCTGCAGCGTCGATCCACGTTGCCTTACCCTTCACTCCATCCAATAGAAATCCACAATCTTTAAAGTTTAAACTCACACTCCATCTATACAGTATACCAACTTCTATTCAGTACGACCAATTTATTTAGCTCGTGCCGACACTCGCGCTTGCACAGTATAAGGCGTATACGTTCCCTTCACCACACTCAACCCATTAGCCCCTACTATGCCCGGATGAACAACGAGCATATACTCCGCGCCAAGCGCCATCGGTTTGGCTGGCTGGATCGTCATCGTTTTTTCATCACTAGCTTTTTTAGCCGTTTGTATGGAGACGCTTCCGAACTTCACAAGTTCCATCTTGTTGAAACTTTTCGCTGGACCGAAGTTCATTTTTTGCGTGAACTCCACGTTGAACACTTTTGTTTGCGGTACGTCAGTAGGTCCTTTGATGAACTGGTAACCTTGTGCGACCAAGTCGGATGTGACCAGACGTTTGTGCATGCCCGTGTGCTCCGTGCCAGGTTTCATTTTAATATTCGGCTCAACGCCTTTATGTTGCACGGGCGTTCCTTTAGGTCCTGTGTAGTGACCTGTTGTCAGTTTCAGTGCGCCACCGTTTTCTAATTCGAATAACGACTGGACGCTACCTTTCCCTTTTGTCGTCTCCCCTACTACGTTCGCGGCACTCTGGTCTTTGAGACTGACCGCCACAATTTCAGATGCGGAAGCGGAGTAGCGATTGACGAGTACGTACGTGTCAATCGGGAATTGATTTTTCGCTCGAATGACTGTACCTGACTGTGTCCCCATGCGTGTTTGCAATTTGTACGCTTCTCTTACTCTTGGGAAGAAGCCTAGTAATTGTTCGGCACTATCTACATAGCCGCCACCGTTAAAACGTAAGTCGAGGATCAGTTTCTTCGCTCCTGCTGCTCTCAAACGTGACCAGTGAGCGTTCACGTCTTCTTGTAAGTGTGCAGAGAACGACTTAATTTTCAAGTACCCCACGTTTCCGTACATCATATGTGAAGTGACATTGTTCTGATTGTGCGGTGCCGTAACCGCAGCGACTTGCGCAGGTGCTTTGGCGCTTGCGTATTGACTGAGATATTCATTATATTCAGCAGGCGTCATGTACACCGAGTATTCGTCGAGCTGACGGACGACTTCGGTGACGTTTTTCGCTTGGCGAAGATTAGTAGGCTGCTCGCCATAATAGTATAAATCGACAATTTCTTTCACTTCGTCAAGCGTCGCGGCTTCAGTGGCGGGCGTTAAGCAGAGCCAGGCAAAAACAGCTACTACTGCAGTTAGGGTTTGTTTCATTGCGCTTCCTCCTTTATTCGGTCGGGTTTGTCAAAAGTATGTATCTTTAGACTATACCCTATACACCGGTGGTTAAGCGGCTAACTATAATTATTTTTTAGTATATAGTGTCACCCAATAGATTTTACCATCCGAATCGGGTGCCGTGCCTGCTCCCATATGCGTAAATACCGGGCTTAGTAGATTTTCCTTATGCGCAGGAGACGCTAACCAAGCATTGGTAATTTCAAGCGCATCATTAAAGCCAGCCCCAATGTTCTCACCATATGCCTCCCATTTATAATCAAACTTCTCCAGCATCTCCGCAAGCGTGCCATGTGTCGGTGTAATATGTGACAATTCCCCGAGTTTCGCCAAATCCTCCGCTCTCGCACTAGCCATGCGATTAAGTGTCGGATCCGCTAGCAGATTGCCAACTTTGGCATTTGTTCGTTTAATATTCACATTAATAATAGACTGTGCCGCCAATGAAGGCTGCTCGGGTTCTGGTTTAGGCGGCTCCGGTTTTGGCTTCGGTGGCTCTGGTTTCGGCGCTGGCGGCTTCGGAGTCGGCTTTGGCGGAACCGGCTTCGGCTTTTCAGGTGCCGGCTTTTGATGATCAGGATTCGGCTTAATCAAGTTTTTCTCTTTGTCGACATAGCCTTTCTTCTGATTATCATACGTAATTAACCCTTTTTTGCGATTTTCATCAAATTGCATCGTACGGTATAAGAATGCCGCCAATTGACCACGCGTAACAGGCGAATTTGGCTTAAACTTCCCCCCTGGACGCGTCGTAGTAATATTGAGTTCAGCGATCGTAATAATGTATTCATATGCCCCACTGCTCTTCTTGACATCATCAAAAATAATGAAATCATTGTCATCCGTCACGATGTGATACCCAAGAACTAATAATTTCGCCATTTGGCCACGGGTAAGTGATTTATTCGGATTGAACTTCTCCGCATTCTTAAACAGCCCCCGCTGTGTCAACGCACGAATATGATCATACGACCCGTTATCCTTCGTGACATCCTTAAAATCCATCTTATACGCATGGCTCGGTTTCGCCCCAATCGAAACCGCAATCATCTTCGCCGCCTGAGCCCGAGTCACCGGTTTATTCAGACGATATGTATGGTCAGCATACCCTTTAATAATATCATTAGCAGCCATATACATCACCGCATCATAGGCATAATGCTTCTCCGGCACATCCTTAAACTTCACAGCCTTCGCAGCTTCCACCGGCGCGGGAGTCGCTATTCCCGTTGCAGCCACCGCAACCGTCGTAGCTATAGTACTTAAGAATAACTTTTTGTTATAAACTAGACTCATATAAACGTCCTCCTTTTGTTAGAGTATACGGATTTGACAGGTGGTTTGGTAGGGTATTGGTGAAATTTGTTGAGTTATTTGATATTTTGTTAATTTTGGCGGATGGGGTTTATGAGCGGTTGGGCGGAGTTAATGAGCGGATGTTGGTTTGTATAGAGCGGATTAATGGATTGATAGAGCGGTTGATTAGGTAGATAGAGCGCTTGACGGGATGGGTTGGGCGGATAGGCCGAAACATTGAGCGCGTGAGTGTTTTAACTGGCAAGCTTGTCCTTATGAGCGGTCAGACCGTAGTTATGAGCGGGTATTTATCGATATAGAGCGAAATACTGGATTGATAGAGCGGTTGATTGACTGAATAGAGCGCTCGACGGAGTGGATTGAGCGGTCAGCCCCAAACATTGAGCGCGTGCGTTATTTGATTTCAACAAGAAACCAGTGCATGAAGAGCTTATGCACTGGTTTAATTGCATTTACAATTTCAGATTTTCTGTTTCGAGGACTCTCGGAGAGAGTTGGTAGATTGCATTGCGCTTTTTGCCGGACAGTTCGGTGAAGGGGTTAGCTAGCATTCGTTTCGCTATGTGACGGGAGTGGATATTGGTAAAGTGGCGGAATTGCCGGTTGGTGAGTTGCGCACCGCCAATGCAGTACCACTCCGCTAGTGTGGCATGGTGGGCATGGCGATCGATATGGCCACACGCTCGGCACTGCCAACTTCTCGTCCGCCATAGCATCGTTAATTGTTCGCAATTTGGGCACGTGACACCACTTGCCAGATCTTGTATGGAAAGTGCATATTTCTCGGTTAGCGGAAATGGGTCGTAGTGGCGATGTGTTTTCAGGAGTTCATTGGCTAATCTAGTAATCTGTTTTGCATTCAAAATATCTGCTTTCATTTCTAAGTTTCTCAGACGGTTAGGTATTTCATACGAGAATACGAGTCGGTGGGACGATGTGTTTTCAATGGTGAGTTCGTTTTGGTAGGCGAAGACGATGTAGTCGACGAAGGGGATGTCGATGTTGCGCGCTTGTAGCCAGCTGGCGAAGTAATGCTTTTTGCGTTCCATTTCTTCTATTGGACTTCTTAGGACGGTGCGTTCCCCGTTAACTGATTCCCGGATGAACTGTGTCGGATTTTGCTTGATGTGTAGTTTGCCTGCGATGTTTTTGATTTCAAACAAGACAATAATGCTTGGGGTGATCAAGATCGAATCGATTTGGAAGTAAGCATGCTCGTGTTTCAGGAATACATCGTGGAGGATCGCGTGCGGATACGGCGGAATGAAGTCTCGTAATTGGTAGTCGAATTCCTTCTCCCCTCCAAAACCAGCTTTGCCGTTGTAGAAGTCAGTGCGGATTTTTTCGTACTTGTCGTGATTGGCCGGCAAGCGTTTGAGAAGCGCCTGTTGGCCGATGATCAGTTTGGGGATCGTGCGCGTTTTGTAGAGTATGTTGGTTCACCTCCTATTTAGGGCATTGTGGTGCGTGTATTTATTGTAGCAAGAGTGTTGGTTATTGGGAAGTATTGGGATAAATTCAATTTTGAGCGGATTATTGGGGATGAAATTGGATTTTGGGTTGGATTTGTTGGGGAGAATTCAATTTTTAAGGGTTGTAGAGTGATTTAGAGTGTGAATTTATTTGAAAATATGTCTTTAGTCATGTGAATTTGTGGGAGCTATGAGCGGTTGATTGGTTGGATAGAGCGGTGATTGGGTGAGATAGAGCAGATATGTGGTTTTATAGAGCGCTTGAACATGTAGATTGAGCGGATGAGGAGGTTGGTAGAGCGCTTAATTGAATGTTTGAGCGCGCGGCTCCGCCTTGCTTGATTTCGTTCCAAGGAATGGGCGTATGAGCGGATGGCGGGCTGGATAGAGCGGTCCAGCGTTGGGATTGAGCGGATACGCGGTTTGATAGAGCGTTTCAACATGTGGATTGAGCGGTTGGCTAGGTCGATAGAGCGCTTAATAGAATGTTTGAGCGCGCGGCTCCGCCTTGCTTGATTTCGTTCAATGGATTGGGCGTATGAGCGGGTGGGGCGCTGGATAGAGCGGTCCAGCGTTGGAATTGAGCGGATATTCGGTTTGATAGAGCGCTCCAACATGTAGATTGAGCGGATAAGGTAGTTAATAGAGCGCTTAATTGAATGTTTGAGCGCGCGGCTCCGCCTTGCTTGATTTCGTTCAAAGGAATGGGCGTATGAGCGGCACAGCCACCACCACTCTGCATAATTTCATTCCAACGAAAAAAACTGCCCCCTCAAGGGCAGTTTTTTCATCGTTTAATCAAATACCGTACATAAAGTTGCCAAGGCGTGGTTTTCCATTGTTCCCATTCCGGCAGATAGAGCGGCAATGGATGGAAGACGGATTGGTGCTCGAGGCTGCTGTCTAGATCGTCGTTGTGCAGTGCGACCATTCCTGGTTCGACGCCTGTTGTGAGGACGGTTCGATCCAATGATGTAAATGGCGCTTCGACGATGTTTTGGACTGCTCGTCCATTGGTGTCTAGTGTCCATACTTTTGCATCGTTCTGATATTGATCTGTTAGCCAGTTTGTTTTGATGCTGACGACTTGGTTTGCTTCATTCGTTTGAATGAATGTGTTGACGTTTGTGCCGAATGGCAAGTCCATTTGCTCGTCGTACGGTGCTACGCGTACTTCGTAATAGGCTAGTGGATTGTCTTTTTGTGTGTTGCCTAGGGCTTTATACGCTTCTAGCCATTCGTCGTCTTTCGCAGGCACTTTGGATACCGATACAACGACTCCGTTAATTGTGGAGATGTTATCCGGATAATCCGGTGTGATGCGTTCTTGAGCTTCCGCTAGTTTCTTTTCTTTATTTGTTAAGACAGGTTTGCCTTCAGGCGAATCGTTTACTTCAGGATTGGAAATCGTTCCATCGGGATTCGTGATTGTGCCGTCAGGGTTTGTTGTTGTACCTTCCGGATTAGCATCAGGATCGATCGTGCTGTCCGTATCCGGAGTGCCTGTAGTTGGCGGTGTCTCCGTGTCGGGTTCGTTTTCCGTACCTGTATTCGAACTGCCCGGTGAAGATACCGGTGTATCCGGCTGATCGACTGAGCCGTCCGGATTACCGGAAGTGCCGTCGAAGTTTTCTTCAGGAGCGTCCGTTCCTGTGTTTGGATCAACAGCTGGCGGTTCTGCATTCGTTCCGTCGATTTCCTTTTTTGGATCGTCGTACGGTACGGTACTCGGTGGTACACCGTCAGCAGATAGAGAGGCTACAGACTTGCCTTTTTCACTGCCGATTCCGTCTTCCGTATTTTCAGGATCAATTGGTTCTGTTTGATCTTCAAGTTGTTCATTCGGATCGACTTTAGGTGTGAATGGTGTTTGGATCGAGCCGTGCTGGATTATAACCGGCGCGCCCGTTTCGACGTTTGGCCATTCGTTGTCGAGAACGTATGTGACAATTGTTTGGTCTGTGCTGTAAATATCAATAGATGGTGATTCGCTGTCGCGTTTGATTGCTACGACATAGCCGCTGACTGGACTCGTCAATGCAGATTCATTCGGTAATTCTGCGAGCTTGGCTTCGACAATTTCCGTTTTCCGCTGCACTTCTGCAAGATCACGCTCCGCTTCCGCAATCGCTTGCGCATATGCTGCTTCTTCTTTTACTTCAATACCCACATTCAAATTGACACGCACTTTTTTCTCGTCATTCGTATCGTAGTAATCGCTGTCGTTTTTCGAACCGCCCGCTGAGGACTGTTCATACTCAAGATTACTGATCGTTTGTGAAATCGAAGACGACTGATTTTGCAACGCGGACAGTTCCGAGTTCAGTTCACTGCGTTTGGAATCAATATGATCCACTTTCAATGAAGCGAGCTCCGTTCCAAAGTCCACTGTCTCCCCTTCTTGCACGAGCCATGATTCAATCGTCTGGTCGTCTTTTAGGTAGATCGTATGCAAATCTTTCGGCGAAATGAACCCTTCTTTATCGAGCTCTTTCTTGTAATCATCCGCAGATAGCCGTTCGTACTCACTAACGTACTGCGCTTTCGGGATGACACTTTTTTCTGCGAATACTAAATACGTATTTAATGCTAGGAACGCTGTAACGAGGACCGTCACGATGATATTTTGTGCTTTCATCTTATAGTCCCCCAATCATTAACAAGTTCAACATTTTTTCAATAGGAGCAAAGCCAACTGCCGCAGTGATCAATGCAAAGACCACTTGCAAGGCGATCAACATCCACAATGCATGCTTGCGGACGCCTGTATGCTCTACAACTTCCCCACCAACAAGTGACGTTTCCACTTTCGAGAAGCTGATGAAGCGATACTGAACCGCCACGATCAAGGCGGAGAAAATCGTAAGTTGATTGACAAATAAAATGATGTACCAATTATCCAAGAACGTAACCGCGAGAGGTCCGAACGAAAGAATCGAAACCGCTGCTGACTTCCCAGCAACCGCGAAGATTAGGAAATTGATGAGTTTTTCAATTAATAATAAGCCCGTAACCACCAGCTGCAACTTCAGCAATGGCTTAAACGGAATTTTCGTCAGCATACTTAAAATCCATGCAACGCCCCAGAAATGGAACGCCATATAGACGATGGCCCAGAGAATGGCACCGACCAATGCAGTGATGCGGCCAATGGTGTATTCGTCAAGTGAACCGTTCGCCAAAATATACGTCATCGTCCCAGTATTCATGCCCCACATATCGCGGAGGACGAACAGGATGATGCCCAAAATGAATACGCTAAACACACGGCGTTTAAATCCAGTAACGGTCCCTTGCCCAATTTCCACGGCAAGCCGGTCAGGATAAACTAGTGAACGCCAGTAACCGTAAGTAGAATACATATGTACTTCTCCTTTGCCTCCAACTTTATCAGCTGATTATATCAGTTTCTATCTCTCTTACTTTATCAAAATATGACGGATTTGCAACGAATGTCTCGTATTGTTGCAGAATTTGGCAATTGGGTTGGAGAATTAAATGCTCAAAGGTGCTGAGTGAAGTTACATTGTGCATGGGATTTCCGCTACAGATGGGGGACGCTTTCTGGAGGGCGCGGCCCGAACCAAGCGAACAGCGAAGGGTTCGCTTTGCCGTATTTCTGTGCACTCTACAGAAATTAAGGCATCTGCCCGGGGTCTCGAACTCGCGCTAATCCTCTCAGAGTCGCCCCCATCTTCCGCTTCAATCCTACTCTCAAAATGGAAAGATATGCATCACTCTCTGGCAGTACATTGCAAATATTTGTGGTTATTAAACTAGCTTTATTTCAACTATAAAAGCAATCACAAGCGTAATTTCGATGGCTTCAATAATTGTCCCCCACTCTGTCCGTAAGGGATTGGAGCGTAGGAGGGGCGACTCCCGATGGATCAGCCCGATCAGGTGAGACAACCAAGAGGGAGCTCGCGACCTGGTTGGCTCACCGCGGGCCCATGGGAAAGCGTCCCCTCCGAAGCACCAATCCCCAACCCAACAGCCTTTCTACTCAACACCCCTTCAGCTCAATCCCCACCCCAACAGCCCATCTCCCTCCGCCACTAAAAATCCCTAGCCCATTAGATTCATTTAATTATCAGAATGTTGAAAATAAATAAAAATAGGTTATGATAGGAACCATCCGGGAAGACTATGAATATATAAAAGGAGTGAAGAGCGATGAACTTAGAAAAAACGATTGAGTTTACATGGCAGGACTTTGCACTAGGCCTTGGCGGATCAGGACTATTCGTAGCGGCGCTCCATTTCCTAACGCTATGAGAAAACGGATACCACCACACACATAAAAACACCTCATCGTCCACGCACATACATGCGCTTCCAACTGAGGTGTTTTTATCTCGTAAGTGTGATGATCAAATTACTCGCAGTCCTTCCATCAACTCCTTAAACAAGAGCTGGTTTTTCGTTTCTAGCGCATAATCTACCATTCGTTCCCAGTTATCCTGCTCCAACTTCTCCACCAAACCGTCCGCTTCACGCATGTACTCTTCCTGTAGATGGCCTTCCAATCCCATCGCTCCTTCGAGTATAGTCGACAAATGTAAATGCAAATCGGAAACTAGTAACAATTGATAAAGTGGGATCCGTATAAACCTGCTGCCTCGCTGAAAGACGAACACTTCTCCTAAGTTCTCAATCTGCAGACTTTTCGTATTCACAACGATTTCTTTACCTTCTGTAGGGATGAATTGAAATACCTCATCATTTCGCTTAATCGAGAAATATTGATAAGCGAATACAAGGCGTAAGTTGAATTCTTCTTTCCTGGTGAAAAACGGCTTGATTCGCTGTATGACTAGCATATCTTCCCCCTCCTCCTCAGTAATTTGAATTTTCCGATTATTATTAATATATCACATTAAAGAGGATTTTGTGCATGATATGAGTCGGAAACCATCTAATATACCAAGAGAATTTTCAAAAATCGGTCATAGTGGCGAATCACGCCGTCTTTCGGGTTATTCATCATACCCGACGAAAAAGGTTTTGGACACTGGCTGATACTCGATGTTTCCTTCTTTCAATTGTTCCAGTAATTGCTCGCTCGCATCGACAATTGTTTTCTCGTAAGTAAAAGTCATTTGATGGGTAGCGTACGAGATGACGACTTGCTCAAACAACATCTCTTCGCGCGTGACGTTATACAAATAGGAAACTTTCCCGTTCGAATCATGGACGCATTTTTCGGAGTATTGTTCGAAAGATTCGAAGAAACCTAGCTTGCTTGTCTTTACGGATTCCGGTCTTTGTAGTCGGTACCGCAATTGAGGTAAGTGTAAGATCAATTGCACTTTTTCTATCACTTTCGCCTACTTTCTATTTTTTATCACAATCTTCTCATAATCTTGTAGAAAAATCTTGTAATTGCTAATTCGTCAATTCCTATTGTCTAAATGACAATTTAACGAAATAGCGGATTCTTTTCTTATACGATGGCGAGAAAAACGGGTGATGAAAATGAGTTTCGGAACACAATTACGAGAATATCGCGATGAGTATTTACATATTTCACAAAAGCAGATGGCAGAGGACCTCGGAGTCGACGGCGCGACGATGTCCAGATATGAATCGAGCGAACGGTCTTTCCCCATTTATTTAGTACCGCTTATTCAGAGAATCTATAACATACCAGATGATGTATTACTTGCGATGATCCTGGACAAACCGTTAAAGACGGTACGCCCTTTTTCGAATCAAACGCTCGACAGCACCGCCACATACGAAAAAGGCTTTTTAGCGCAATACGGATCATTTATTGAAAACGAGCCACTGTTAAAAGAATTTATTTTACGAGCCAGTTCATTGGACCACGAAAACCGCCAGTTGTTGCTGTCAGGCATGTTGAACCTTATGCAGCTATTCGATAATCAAACAAGTAAATGAAATTGAATGGTTTTTATGTTTCTCAAGTTGTGGTAAAGGACCGATAAAAACGGTATAATAGGAGGAATGCTTAAGTAAGGAGTGGATTCGGTGGCCATCACTATTGAACGAATCGCAAATATGCACGAATCAGAAATTGAAGAATTCATGAATCATATTAAACATACATTTCAGCCGTCTGACTCTGCACAGGCGGAAATTATACGCAAGGCCGCTTCACTTGTACGTATGAACGCAATTGGTGCGTATCGCTACACGGAAACCGAGCAATCCTTAATGGCCAATATTTCAGGCACCGAGTCGGAGTTCGCACGTCTGTCCTTCATGACGATGGAACCGTACTGCACATGTGCTGACGGAGACTGGTGCGCGCATCAGATCGCGGTCGTCTTTCATCTGTACTCGCAATTTCATTCGTTATCAGATTGGCTCAATACGTGGCGCAAGTCTGGAACGGTGCAGACGCAATTGTCGATCAATGAGCGAACGCCAGAAGCTTGGTTGAATGCGTTATCCGTATTAGTGAAGCCGCTAACCGAGTTGAGCCCAAGTGACGGACCGACCGGTTTCTTGCATTATGCTTCCAAAATCGAACATCAGAAGACGCGGCTTTCTCCTTTTGAATGGGAATGGAAGCCGCTCTTTTCGCTGTACTATCAGCTGACGTTATTGCGGGCGGCATGGCCTTTCCTGCATAGCGAGCTATCAGCAAATGATTCCTATCAATACGGCAAATGGCAACTGACGATTTGGCTCAATGAGCAAATGTCCGAAATTAAAGCGGGCATTAAACAACTGAGTTCGAAATCGCGTCTGTTTGAGACGGATGCATTTCATGTGAAGTTGAAAGATTTGATTCATTCATTCGCAATAGACGAAGAAGGTTTATTCTCGAAGCGTTTTGAAGCGTTCCGTCTTGTCTATACTGAGCTGTATTCCGATGAGGCTGAATTGACAGAGGAGATCGAACGCCTGCAAAAGGAAACGGCAGAAGATGCGCCATTGTTCCGTGCGTTTCTCTATTTGACGTCAGGACGTTTTGACGAGCTTGATGAGGAGTTGAATACGCTAGATGCGACTGCTGTTCCCCAGTGGTTGGCGTTTGCGCTTTACGCGAAGGAAGATGAGGATTTTGATATTGTGCAGTCGATTATGCAGCAATTGCTCCCTCATTTAGCTGAGCACTATCAGCAGCTTGCAACGCGTAACCGTTCAGCATTTGCTGAAGATATCGACGAGTTGCTGTCGCTGTCGGATGTGTCAGAAGAGCAGCGCGATCAACTGTTCCAATCATATGGACCAGAAGCAAGTCGTGCGTATGGCAAATTTTTATTCGAACGTAACCGTTACGCCGAATGGGCTGCGCTGATGCATTTAACGCGCGGGTCCGTCGATATGATTGACAACTCTGCGATGAAAACGGCGCTCGCGGAAGATTCGCAAGCGGTGTTCCCTCTCATGCATGCCGAAGCGTTGAAATTAGTCAAAGAGAAAAATCGAGATAGCTATCGTCGTGCAGTGCGTTTGTGGAAGCAAATGAAGACGGCTGCCAAGCGCGATGGCCGCAATGAATTTTGGAACCGTTACGTCCATACAGTCCGCCAGCAATTTCCACGTCTGCGTGCACTGTTGGAAGAGATGGAGAAAGGAAATCTACTGCTATGACCGATTCGAACATCTTACAACTTTCATTAGAGTTAACGTTACAAGAAGGACAAGACGGCCTCTTCTTCGTGTCCGCCAATGTTGCAGGTGAAACGCGCAAGATCGATGCGGACATGTTGGTGTCGTATTTATTTTATTCGGATGAACCTACGATGTACGGCATGTTGGTGGAGCAGCGGGATAATTGGCTCGATGTATCGATCGATATGTTGCTGCGCTTGTTCTCGGCTGGAAGTCATCCGTACGTGCAATACTCCGGTGCGACGTCTGACGATCAACAAGTGCTGACTGACATTCGTGAAGCCACGACGTTGTGGAAAGATCCTGCGTTGTTTTCATATGTTGAAGCGAATGAGTCTGGACTGTCGTTCGATCTCGACAAAACCGATTTATCCGAACGGGCTGGA
Organism: Sporosarcina sp. P3; assembly: GCF_002743415.1. Taxonomy (NCBI): domain Bacteria; kingdom Bacillati; phylum Bacillota; class Bacilli; order Caryophanales; family Caryophanaceae; genus Sporosarcina; species Sporosarcina sp. P3. The sequence continues at coordinate 185,918 of NZ_PDZE01000005.1, read as the reverse complement.
CGTTATATTTCGCTTGCGATGCGTGGGCAGTTGGCGACGCTTGGTATCTCGATGGCAGACTTCCCTGCTTTGTTGCCACACTTCCAGCAGTATGGCTGGCCACATACCGAAACGACGAAGTTACCGTTCCGCGTAGCCCTTCGTTTGACGGAACCTGATGTCAATGAGACGGATTGGTTGCTTGAGACGATCTTGATTAGCGATCGCGGTGCGCAGTGGTCGCCAGCGGCCGGTAAACTAGCGGGTTCGATCGAAAATGCATTGCCGGCAAAACGAAAGCCGTATGCGGAGGATATCGAAGAGCGTCAAGCCGAGATGGTCGGGATTTTCCGCTCTGTTGAATGGTATGAACCGCGCCAGTTTATGCATGTGCCGTTAAATGATGCGCAAGTGCGGATTTTCATTCAGGAAGATCTGCCACTATGTCAGGCATTTGATTATCCGGTGATCTTGCCGGCTTGGTTAAAGAGCGTGACCGAGACGAAGTTGAAGATTCGGACGTCTGCAGGTATGCAGTCGTATCGTTCTGCAGCAAGCCTCGATCAAGTGTTGTCGTTTGATTGGCAGTTTTCGCTCGCTGGAGAAAAGATCAACAGGGAGCAATTCCAGAAGATGGTCGATGAGAACCGCGAGTATATCCGCGCGGGCGATGAGTGGTTCCATTTGGATCCGACATGGCTTAAACGCATTCGTGAGTTGATGGAGCAAGTTGACGACGGTGAATGGACAGTGAAAGATTTGCTGTTCAATGAAGTCCCGGAAGAGATTGCGCCTGTCTATGATGAAGAGGAAGAAGACGATCCGTTAGTAGCGTTTTCGATGCAGCAGTCGTTGCGTAAAGTAATGAATATGCTGCATGACAAGAAAGGTTTGCCGGCTGTTTCTGTACCGCAGACATTGCACGCCGAGTTGCGTCCTTATCAGCAAGAAGGTTTCGAGTGGCTTCATTTCATGCGCGACAATCAATTCGGTGCAGTGCTCGCGGATGATATGGGGCTCGGTAAAACCGTACAGCTCATCACGTATTTGCTGTATGTGCATAATTTACCGGAAACGGACTCCCCTTCGCTGATCATTTGCCCGACGAGTGTCATGGGGAACTGGCAGAAGGAGCTCGAGCGTTTCGCGCCTTCATTGACAGTACATGTACATTACGGGACGAATCGCGCGCGTGAAGAACAGTTTGCCGATATGATGAGCAAGCGCCAGGCGGACATTATTTTGACGACGTATGGCACTGCCACGCAAGACGGTGAGATGCTGTCGATGTATGAGTTTGCGAATGTAACGATTGATGAAGCACAAAATATTAAAAACTTACAGACGAAGCAATCACGAGCGATCCGCAAATTGCGCGGTGAGCATCATATCGCGTTGACGGGTACGCCGATCGAGAACCGTTTATCGGAGTTATGGGCTATTTTTGATTTCATTCATAAAGGCTATCTTGGAAGTTTCCGTAAATTTAGCGAGGAGTTCATCGTGCCGATCGAGCGTGATGATCTCGAGGCGGAGAAACGGAAATTGCGTGCGCGCATTCAGCCGTTCATGATGCGCCGGACGAAGAATGATCCGGAGTTACGTCTGAACTTGCCTGAGAAGCTCGAGCAAAATGAATATGTACCGCTGACGCCTGAGCAAGCTGCGTTGTATGAGAGTTTTGTTTCGGAGACGAAATTCAAACTCGAGACGTTGACAGGATTTGAGCGCAAAGGCTTGATCTTGAAGATGCTCAGTCGGTTGAAGCAATTATGTAACCATCCAGCTTTATTCCTAAAGGAACCGCCAGCCCCTGCTGCCGAGTTGACGAAGCGTTCCAATAAAATGGCGCGAATCGTTTCGATGGCAGCGGAGATTGCGGCGAACGGTGAGCAATGCTTGATCTTCACGCAGTATATTGGCATGGGGCAAATGATCCGTCAGTGCTTGTCGGAGTTGCACGGAATTGACGTACCATTCTTGACAGGTAGTATGCCAAAAGGACAACGTGATGCATTGGTCGAGGCGTTCCAAAACGGGGAATTCCCGATTTTCATCCTGTCGTTGAAAGCTGGGGGCACCGGCTTAAATCTGACGCAGGCGAATCACGTATTGCACGCAGACCGTTGGTGGAATCCGGCTGTGGAGAACCAGGCAACGGATCGGGCGTACCGTATCGGGCAGACCAAATTTGTGCATGTGCATAAATTTGTGACTGTCGGGACGATCGAGGAAAAGATTGACGAGATGCTCTTCGAGAAAGCAGCGTTGTCAGCTGATTTGATTCATTCGAGTCAGTGGTTGACGGAGCTCAATGATCGAGAGCTCGAGGATTTGCTGACATTTAATTAACTTATTGACCATTAGGATCTGTATCGAAAGTGGATGCAGGTCTTTTTGTATTCATTTTATATCGGGGATGAGGAAAGGGTTCGTTTTGACGGTTTCGAGGTAATTGATGCGCTCGTTCAGGTTGGCAATAATGCGGATCAGCTGGCCAATCTGGTCTTCGAGGCGTTGAATATCTTGTTTCTGCGCGACTGTAGGTGGGCTGTGCATGTGGGCTTCATCCTTTCTATGAGCGGGTATGTATTCCGTCAGCCCGCCTAGTGGAAGTGGTCTCCGACAGAGACGGGCGACGGATGAGTTGGCGTAAAATTGATTCAGTTCCTATGCTGAATGTACTCCCGGCATCACAGAGGATCGAGTCCCCACCCGCTCTTGCTTCTGCCGAGTCATGCTAGTTGGCGAATATGCTTGTAGTGTCGTGTGATTTTCTCTTTTTTCATTTCTCTTCAATTGTATGTCATCCATCTCTTTTCAGGAATTGATCAGAACCGGATGTGCGACGGCGGATCTGCCTGGGTCATCTCCCCTTTCGTTATGGAACTGGTTAGAAAATAGGTAATGCGGTTTCGGTTGTTTTCGCTTCTTCAAAACGTTTGGGCTCAGTAGACGAATGTGTTTTCATTTCTGTGTGTTGAGATTTAAGTGATTTCGACAAGAAGCGGATTTCATTGCACACGACTTCCGTGACATACACTTTCGATCGATCTTCGCGTTCGTAGTTCCGGGTCTGAATGCTTCCACTGACGCCTACGAGCGATCCTTTGCCACAGTGACGGACTAGGTTTTCGGCGGATCGTCCCCAGACGGAGCACAGCACGAAGTCGGTTGCTACTTCCCCGTTTGCGTTTTTGAAGCTGCGATTGATAGCGAGGACGAACGTGGTGTTGACACGTCCTGATGCGTGTTCTTTTAATACGAAGTCTTTGGTGATGTTCCCTACTAAAGCCACTTGGTTCACGAGTTGGTTCCTCCTTTCTTTGTGCTGCCCTTATCGTAATCTACAGGGGTTCTCGTTGGCAAAGTGGCAAAATTGAATTTTGCTATGATTTTCGGTGTGTTTTTTAAATTTTCATTTGAAAGGATTTTTGAACATTCGCGGTAATATGCGGTTTCTGCTTGGTGAGCTACACGGCATTTTTGAATTCTCGAGTATTTTGAGATTTTTATGCTATACTTGGGAAAATTGTACCGAGGTGATGGAATTGAAGACGTTTAAAATGATTTCGGTGGAAGTAATTCAGGAGAGCGGTGTGCTTGCATTCCCGCTGTTTGACGGCATTATCATCAACCAGGAGAACAGTCATCGTTTGTGGGTGCTGGAGCTGTTCATTGATGCCAAGCACAAGGACATTATGGAAAAGTGGAAAGTCGAGGAGACGTTGCTGACCGTGCGCGTCGTCATTTCGTATCCTGGCAACGAGCCCGCTTCATTTGATGTGGCGGTGGAAAATTGGCGGCAGATCGGGGACCGGATTTCCGTTTTGATGAAGGGACGTTTGAAGCGTGTCCGATCGAAGTATCCCGAGCACTTGCTGGAAGAGTTGATGGATGAAGGTTTGGAAGGCGATGCGCTGCTCGAGCAATTCCAAACGGCTATGTGGGATCGGCCGAAGTTGAAGCGTGATACGGAGCTTGATGAGAAGACGAAGTTGTGATGGATGGGCTGCCCTTTTGGGTGGCTTTTTTTTGGTTTTTGGGTTTTTGGGTTTTTGGGTTTTTGGGGGTGGATGGGCGGTGGGATTGAGCGGCTGGCGGGGGTGATTGAGCGCTTGGGGGTGAAGTTTGAGCGGATACGATACTTGATAGAGCGCTTGTATGATGGCATTGAGCGGATGGCGCGTGCGATAGAGCGCTTGGGAGGATGGATTGAGCGGCTCGCGGAGTTTGAGCGGTTACGATGCCACATTGAGCGCTTACACGCTTACATTGAGCGGATTCAAGGATTGATAGAGCGCATACGGAAGGACATTGAGCGAATAGCGCGTGCGATAGAGCGCTCGGGAGGATGGATTGAGCGGCTCGCGGAGTTTGAGCGGTTATGAGGCCACATTGAGCACTCACACACTAGCATTGAGCGGATTCAAAGATACATAGAGCGCATACGGAAGGACATTGAGCGAATAGCGCGTGCAATAGAGCGCTCGGGAGGATGGATTGAGCGGCTCGCGGAGTTTGAGCGGTTACGATGCCACATAGAGCACTCACACGCTAGTATTGAGCGGATTCAAGGATACATTGAGCGCATACGACGTTACATTGAGCGAATAGCGCGTGCGATAGAGCGCTCGGGCGGATGGATTGAGCGGCTCGCGGAGTTTGAGCGGATATGATGCCACTTTGAGCGCTCACACACTAGCATTGAGCGATTCCAAGGATACATAGAGCGCATACGGAAGGACATTGAGCGAATAGCGCGTGCGATAGAGCGCTTGGGCGGATGGATTGAGCGGCTCGCGGAGTTTGAGCGGTTACGATGGCACATTGAGCGCTCATACACCAGCATTGAGCGGATTCAAGGATACATTGAGCGCATGCGCAAGGACATTGAGCGGATAGCGCGTACGATAGGACGCTCGGAAGGACACATAGAGCGCTCGCGAATGAAGTTTGATCGGATACCCCACCACATAGAGCACACACACCCCAAAAAACCCCACACAAAAACGACCCTAGCATGTAATATGCAGGGCCGTTTTTATAATGGCGGGAATCATCACTCTTTACGATCGTCATTGCGTATAACGCCGTCAGGAGCAGAGTCGCTACCGTTCATGTTGCCGTTCATGTTGTTGTCGTCGCGTGCGCCACGGTTTTCGTTGTTGTCATCAAGAAGTTCTTCGCGTGTTTTTTCGATTCCTTCACGCGTGTCTTCCATGATGCCATCGCCGTCACCGTTCATGATGCCATCGCCGTCGTTGTTCATGATGCCGCGGTCATCGTTGTCGTCAAGACCGTCGAGGTTTGGACCCATACGCTGATTGTCGTTTGGCGTATTGTCACGTTCTACGTCTTGCATGGGTGTTTCGTTGTTGTTCGGCAGTGCGCCGTTGTTCGTGTTACATGCGGTCAGAACGAGCGCGGATGCGAAAACTACGGGTAGAGCTTTTCTGATCATAAAAAAATTCCCTCCTTTTTTACAAGCTGTGAACCATACGTATTGGTATGTTCAACGGTAGCTTGTGCGAAAAGGAGAGAACTATTCGTTTTAATTATTCGGATAGCCTGATGTAGTTTCTAATATGTTTTGAACGTATACAGCTTCCGCTTTACAGCCATAATCATAATGTGTGTCGAGATTTTGTTGTAAAATTTCAATTTGTGCGATCTGTTCTTCGGTCGGTGGATCATTGAGTATGCGGATTAATACTTCTTCCACGCGCTCTGCCAACTCTTTGTGGAACTCGGGATCTGCTTTGACGTCGTCTGGTATCTTGTCGTACCAAAGCGCTTTGGTCGTGATGTATTCCCGCCAGTTCGCATAAAATTGTTCGATATTGTATTCTTCTGCTGACCAGCCGATTTCACTCATATATTGTTCGAATGATTGAGAAATGGAACGAGTGATGCTGCTCTTAATATTTGGAGAAAGCTTCTTTAACATGCTGTAATGTACCCTCCCACTGTATGCCTTGCTTGGCATTCCAATGATTATTATATCAACTTTTCAGTACTGCTTCGTGATGTTATTGTTCTTGGACGGGGCCGAGTGCGAACGTAATATCTGCTTCGCATGCCACTTCGCCTTCAACGGTTGCGATGGCTTTTCCTTTACCGATTGAACCACGCAAGCGCACAATTTCTACTTCGAGACGAAGGGTGTCGCCTGGTGTGACTTGACGTTTGAAGCGGCAGTTGTCGATGCCTGCGAAAAACGCTAGACGGCCTTTGTTTTCTTCTTTTTTGAGTAGAGCGACAGCGCCGACTTGGGCGAGTGCTTCTACGATGAGGACGCCCGGCATGACCGGATAGCCTGGGAAGTGACCGTTGAAGAAGTCTTCATTAATTGAAACGTTTTTCAACCCGACTGCACGCTTACCTTCTTCGAGTTCTTCGATGCGATCGACGAGCAAGAATGGATAGCGATGCGGGATAATTTCTTGTATTTGTTGAGCATTCAGCATGAAATATGTCTCCTTTATTCCAGAGGTTCTGAAGTAATCAGACGTTTCTGTACTTATTTACCGTTCATGATATCAAAAATATGCGTCCATGTCTCTTTTTTAAAGACATCGCCTGCTGATCCGTCACCAATTACACTGAATCCAACCATGGTACCTGCTATAGCTGCTAAGACAAGCAATACGAGTACAATCAGCAGTCGCAACCAGATGGGGATCATGCGGACTTGGACCCAGCGCATTTCACTAACGGGTTTTGCGATTTTTTCAGCGCGCTCTCTGCGTGGCCATTTCGATTTGATCTTTGTCCAGAATGTCGTGTTGGACTCTTCTGGCGCAGGCAATTTTTTGACAGGTTCTGTTTCGACTAGTGGTGTTTCTTCTATTGCCTCTTCTGGAGCGTCAGGAGCAGTTTCAGGCACTTCTATCTCCGTTGTCGACTCAATGTCTTCTTGAACTTCTTCGTCTGCTGTGAGCGGCTCTGCGACCGTAACTGCCACTTCGTCCTTTTCAGTGGGTACGATCGGATCTGTCTCTGTCAGTTCGATCGGTTCTTCCATTTCTGCCGGTTCCGAAGTCTTCATGGGTTCGAATGGTTGCACAGGTGATAGTGGTTCTGTTATTTTTTTGAAGTTTTTATTTTTATCTGTCATAGTAAATACTCCTATTGCACGCGTTAGCGAATGCCATTAATTAAGCCCATCATCTGGTCCGCCATGGTTACGGAACGCGCATTGAATTGATAGGCACGTTGCGTCGAAATCAAATCCGCCATTTCTTTTTCATACTCTACGTTGGAAGTTTCGAGCGCTCGATTTTGCAAGCCAATCTGACTTCGTCCAGCGCCTGTCATTTCAGTCAATACGTCATTTGCTGTCAGTCCGAGCGCTGCTAGGTCTGTCGGCAAACCAAAGTTGGTTGCGGAAAGCTGAACCATGGAATCAGGTTTTTCTAGGACGGTGACACCGAGATTAAATTCCTGTGTGCCTTGCGGTGTCGTCACTTGCAATACACCGTTCGGACGAATTTGATAGTCGGTTGCCTGTCCAGAAAAGACGATTGGACGGCCTGCGCTATCCGCCACTGCGAGTCCTTCTTCATTGACTAGCGCATTGTCCCCGTTTGCAGTTGGGGATAAGTAGAAATTCCCTTTACGTGAATAAATGATTTCTTCTCCACCGTCCGTTGGCTGGATCAAATTAAAATGTTGTTTCGGTTCTGTTAGCGCAAAGTCTAGCTGGCGGTCCGTTATTTGAACAGAGCCCACTTTCCAGTTCATTTGCAAGCTACCGAGATGTGCGCCGGTGCCCATACGGATGCCAAAGTCTGAACTGCGCTCGGCTTGGTCGGCTTTGTCATTATTCATTTGCTGGAATAAAAGTTCTTGGAATGTAGCGGCCAAGGATTTATATCCATGCGTACCGACGTTCGATAAGTTGTTGCCGATCAAGTCGAGACGTTGCTGCAACTGGTTCATCGTGTTGGTCGCTGTAGTCATCGTGCGGATCATCAAAGGTCACTTCCTTTTCGCATGCTTCTATATGTAGTCATTAATTGACCCGACCTACTTCATTGACCGCTTTTTCCATACTGCGATCATAAGCTTGTAGGATTTTTTGATTGGCTTCAAATGCACGGTAGGCTGTCAGCATATCCGTCATCGAGCGCGCGGCATCGACATTGGAATCTTCAAGATAGCCTTGTTGCATCGAGTATGTGCCGCCTGTAGGTAACGCATTGCCGTCGATCGTCGTGAAGAGTCCGTTGTCTTGCTTGGACAAGGTATCCGGTGCGTCAGAGTAGGCAATACCTAGCGTCGCGACTTCTGTTTCCCCCGCGAAGATCGCTCCTGAATCCGTCACGCGAATATCATCACTTGTCAGTTCGATCCGATTGCCTGCATCGTCTAAGACGTATAAGCCGGATGGATTGGTCAAGTATCCTTCTGCGTTGACAGCGAAATTACCGTTTCGTGTGTAGTACTGACCGCCATTCTCACCTTCTAGCGTGAAAAACACGGTTCCTGCAACGCCTGTCTCTTCATTGACTTCCATCGGTCCATCAAATAACGCGATGTCGGTCTTCTGTTCCGTTTCACGCAACTGGCCTTGTGCGAATAACGGCAAGGTTTCCTGCATATAAACGCCCGTCGAAAGTTCACCGACTTCGGAAAGATTTCTAAAGTTCAAGCCTTTTTCCGTCGGTACGCGCGTTGAATCCAAGCGGGACATCAACATGTCAGGAAATGCACGAATCGTCGACTGCTCCGCCTTATAGCCTGGCGTGTTGGCGTTCGCGATATTATTTGACAGCATTTCCGTACGGCGTTGCTGTGCGATCATGCCTGATCCTACTGTGTAAAAACCACGAAACATTTCATTTCACTCCTTTGCATCGTCATGTCAGATAAATCGATGTTTTTAGTATACACTACTTGCAGCTTGCATGGCAGGTCAAATTATGCGTGTTGAAGTTTTACCGTCCGCGTCTAGTAGCAGTCCAGCGCCTTCCGCCATACAAGTAAGTGGATTTTCCGCAATGAAGACCGGAACGTTGAGGTGTTCGGATAATAAAGTATCTATTCCGGGTAGCCATGCGCCACCACCGATTAAAATGATGCCGCGCTGTGCGATATCCGCAGCGAGCTCGGGCGGTGTGTCTTCCAGCGCGTCTCTAGTTGTCTCTACGATTTTACTAATCGGTAGTTGCAATGCCTGACGAATCTCTTCCGCTGTGACTTCAATCGTTTTCGGAATGCCTGTCGCCAGGTCACTACCATGCACATTCATCGTGTTCGGTTTTTCTCCACTCATCAACACGACACCAATGCCTTTTTTCACTTGTTCTGCCGTTTTTTCACCTATATAAACATTATGTTTTTTTCGTATATGTTGGATGATACATTGATCGAAATGAAGGCCGCCAATATTCGTTTTCGTAAACGATACGATTTCCCCCATCGACAGCACGGATGCATCTGTCGTGCCTGCACCGAGATCGACTAGCATATTGCCTGAAGGCTTGGATATATCAATACCTGCACCAAGTGCCGCTACTTTTGATTCTTCTTCTATAACGACTTGCTTGGCTCCCGCCCCCATCAGCACTTGTCGGATCACGTTTTTTTCCACTCGCGTCGTATCCGCTTTACAGCATACCGTAATATGAGGTTTGAGACGCAGGCTTTTTCCTAGCGCTTTTTCGAGGAAGTGTCTGATCAACACGCGGGTCATCTCAAACTCCGCAATGTTCCCAGCTTTCATTGGACGTACAATCTGGATATGTTCCGGTGAACGACCCATCATGTGATACGCCTCTTCACCAAACGCCACAGGTTCGTCCGTACGCTTATCGATCGCCATGACAGCCGGCTCATTGATGACGAGACCGTTGTCTTTCACATATATCAATACATTGGCAGTACCTAGGTCTATTCCAATATCTTTTGAAAACATCGTGACCACGACTCCTTCCTCATACGTCCTGTCTGATTACACTCTTAGCTGTTCATTATATCATATTTCTACTTTATTTGGCATTTTTCGATAGCGGTCAGCAAAACTAAAAGCCGCCAGCAAGTTAGCGGCGGCTAGTGAATTATTTAAAGGCAATCGTTGCGTGAATAGCTTTTTGCCATCCTTTGTAGAGATCTTCGCGTACCGCCTCTTCCATATTCGGCTCAAAAGGTCGATCGAGACGCCAGTAGTCTGCGATTTCATTGCGGTCCTTCCAAAATCCTACCGCCAAACCTGCAAGATACGCCGCGCCGAGAGCCGTCGTTTCATTGATCGTCGAACGCTCGACTGGCACGTTGAGCAAATCTGCCTGAAATTGCATCAGGAAGTCATTGTCCACCACGCCCCCATCAACCCGTAACGTTTTCAATGAAATCCCCGAGTCCGCTTCCATCGCATCGAGCACGTCTTTCGTTTGGTAAGCGAGCGATTCGATAGTAGCCCGCACGAAATGTTCTTTTGTCGTTCCGCGAGTCAAGCCGAATACCGCGCCTTTGACGTCACTGTCCCAATACGGTGTGCCGAGCCCGACGAATGCCGGTACAACGTAGACACCATCCGTCGATTGGACGCGCTTCGCATAACTTTCGCTCTCAGATGCGCTACGGAACATACGCAGTCCGTCACGCAGCCATTGAATCGCAGAGCCCGCGACGAAAATACTGCCTTCAAGTGCGTATTCCACTTTCCCATCAATTCCCCACGCGATGGTCGTCAATAACCCGTGGTCAGACGTCACCGCTTTCTCCCCTGTATTCATCAGCATGAAACAACCCGTGCCGTACGTGTTTTTCACCATGCCGCTTTCAAAGCACGCCTGGCCAAATAAAGCCGCCTGCTGATCACCAGCGATTCCCGCGATTGGTGCATTGTGACCGAAAAAGTGTCTAGTATCCGTGTGTGTGTAAATTTCGGAAGATTGGCAGACAGTCGGCAACATTGTTTTAGGAACATTTAATATGTTGAGTAACTCTTCATCCCACTGCAAGTCGTGAATATTGTACATGAGCGTGCGCGAGGCATTCGAGTAGTCGGTAACATGCGCTGCACCGCCTGACAATTTCCAAATAATCCACGTATCGATTGTGCCAAATAGCAAGTCCCCGTTGTCGGCTTTTTCACGCGCGCCTTCTACGTTGTCCAAAATCCATTTCACTTTCGTTCCGGAGAAATACGAATCAATTAGCAAGCCCGTTTTAGTACGGAATACATCATCGTGCCCTGCCGCTTTTAATTCTTCACACACGTCAGCTGTCTGGCGGGATTGCCAAACGATCGCATGGTACACCGGGTTGCCAGTATGCTTATCCCACACGACCGTCGTTTCACGTTGATTGGTGATGCCAATCCCCTCAATTTGCGTGGCGGCAATATTTTTTTCAGAAATGACAGCCGCGATGACAGACAGAACCGAGCTCCAAATTTCATCCGCATTATGCTCCACCCAGCCAGGCTTCGGAAAATACTGCGTAAATTCCTGTTGCGCGGTATGGAAAATGTCACCTTTTTTATCAAATAGGATCGCACGCGAGCTCGTCGTACCTTGATCGAGCGCTAGGATATACTTTTTCGTCATGATTCATTCCTCCTGTTGGTGATGATTGGTGTCTATTATACATGTTTTTTGGGGTGAGGGTGGTGGGTTAGAGCGGTTAAGCTTGCACATTGAGCGCTTGCGCACGAGGATTGAGCGATTGAGACGATACATAGAGCGCTAGCGGAGTTGTATAGAGCGGATAGCGTAGGACATTGAGCGGGTAAGCCAACACATTGAGCGCTGACGGACGGGCATTGAGCGAGATGGCGCGGGCAATACAGTGTTTTAGACCACACACTAAGCACTCGCGGACAGACTTAGAGAATGACAGCACGGAGGACTGAGCGCTTAAAGCGACACATTGAGCGGTCAAGCCAAACGCATTGAGCGCTTGCGGACTGACATAGAGCGGATAACACGCGATATAGAGCGGGTAAGCCAGCACATTGAGCGGATAGCGCGAGACATAGAGCGATTGGGCCAATACATTGAGCGCTTACGGACCGACATAGAGCGAGATGGCGCGTGCAATACAGTCTTTTAGACGACACACTAAGCACGCGCGGATAGGCTTAGAGCATGATGGCGCGGACGATTGAGCGCTTGAGCCGACACATTGAGCGCTCGCGGAGTTTTATAGAGCGGGTAGCACGTGACTTTGAGCGGATAAGCCAACGCATTGAGCGCTTGCGGACCCACATAGAGCGGTTAGCACTCAACATTGAGCGGCCCAGCCCCATCTAGCCCAGCATGACCCAACCCCGCATCACCACCCAACACTCAATCAATCACACAAAAGCTATCCAGATACATTCCTCTGGATAGCTTTTCACATGTTCAGGCTGCTTGTATGGGTACAGTGCTTTATTGCTTCATTTTCAGTGGGGTTAGGCATCTGCTTTTTGAGCTTCGGTTTCATTTTTCCATTTTTGGCGGGTGGCTTCTCCTCCGCGTAGGTGGCGGATGGATTTGTGGTAAGCCAGAATTTCTGCGACTTCCCGTGACAAGCATGGATCTACGTTTGGTAGTCGTTCGGTCAAGTCTTTGTGGACCGTGCTTTTGGAGTAGCCGGTCGCATTGGCTAGCGCGCGCACTGTCAAGTTGGTCTCGATCAGTAGCTTGCCCAGTCGTACGCAGCGTTTTCTAATTTGCTCGTGCACGCCCTCTTCCTTTCTCTATTCACTCCTTTGACTAATGTAGTGTATGCGAACAGGTGTCAACATATGAAAAAAGCCATTCCGGGGGCTGGAATGGCTTGGGTGCTTCGTATTAAAACGCTAGGAAATCGTGTGGATTTACGGCTACTCCATCTTGCTGGATTTCGAATTGCAAGTGGACGCCAGCTTCAGGATTCCATTCATTCTGCGTCGTTGTGGCAAGCACTTGTCCTTGTTCGACTGTGTCGCCTTCTTTTACAAGGACGCCTGTCAATGAACCGTAGACTGTTGACTTTCCGTCCGCGTGTTTCAATCTAATTTCTGTGCCTTTGAATGAATCCACGATGACTTCTTCGACTGTTCCACTCATTGCCGCTACAGCTTCGAATGGCTCTCCATCCATCGATAGAGAAAGTCCTTTGCTGGTGACGTACGTCTGGTTGAATACGAGTAGTGCTTTCTCACGCACTGCTTCGTCTGCTTCTGCATCATAAAATTCTTGTAAGATGGCGACTTGATCTACTTTTGCTTCATCGAATGGATACTTCAGTGTTTCCTTTGCTGCGTTTGTTTCTACCGTGGCGTTTTCTTTTGGCTGCTCTACTTTTGCCACTTCAGACGGTGCTGATTCTTCCGTCGTCAATGCGGTGTATCCCCATACCATGCCGATGAATAAAAGCGCAACGCTCGTATAAATGGCAGGCCAGAACCAGCCGTTCTTCGTTTTCTTGTTCTCCTGAGAAGGGGCCTTTGGTTTTTCTTCTCGCATGTTCATCACCTCACTTGCATTCTTTGCAAGTTAAGAGGATTTTAAACATCGATCTTCAGGTAAATTTATTTGCTGGATTTTTGTGCCTGTATAATAGTGAGACACAATTTGATCTGCGGTCCATCCTTTTTGGGCAAAAGCCTCCGCACCGTATTGACTCATCCCGACTCCATGGCCATAACCAACGGTCGTAATATGGACGATTTGATTGTTGACATCATACGCAATATTGAAATCGGTAGAGGCCAAATGAAGTTTTTCACGAATTTGTCGCCCACTTGTTTCATATTGTCCAGAGATAATTTTCTGGACACGTCCGGTTTGATTGCGGACGAGCTTCAGTTCACGAAATTGATTGGCATCCCAGTTGAAACCGAGTTTACGATTCCATTCAGTTAATGTTAGCTCTTGCTTGCGCTCTACGGTAGGGGCTACATCTTCTTCGCCTGGACTTTCCACACTCTGTAAATACTCGACTGGATTGCCGCTGAAGTTTTGTGCAGCTTCAGTTTTTCCATTGGATGTAGAGAAAAACATGGCGGATATGATTTCTTCCCCGTACACAATGATTTGACCTTTCGTCTCTTCCGCCGCTTTGCGCACTTTCTTTTCATTGTCGTTGAACGACTTGCCCCAACGCTCTTTACGTTCAGCTTCTGTGCGATACACTTGGGCGGAGACATCTTTAGCGATCGGCTTGACCCCTTTGTCTGTGTTTCTTGCGGCATATGTGCGGGCAGCAATCACTTGCGCTTTCAATGCTTCGGGATGAAAATCAGCCGGCATCTCACCTGCTACCACTCCGACGACATACTCTTCTAATGGTATTGGCTCGTCCACACCTATGACCGTGATCATAGCATCGCAATACTTCTCCTCTCGTTGGTCTACCAGTGTAAATTCTGGCGCTTGTCTTACTAAAATAGGAATAAAAAATAATGTGAGAATGATGAATAAAGGGAGTAGTTTTTTGTACATACTAGACTATATGTTAAGCGGAGATTTCGTATTCATTGGAATCCATGAAAAAACCATGAACAGCGTACTGTCCATGGCTTCGTTCATTATACTAGTTGAGATTCTGAAACTTCTTGTTCAGTTGAAACACGTGTTATGTCTGCGCCTAGGGCTTTGAGCTTTTTATCAAAGTCCACATAACCGCGATCTAAGTGAATCAATTCAGTCACACGTGTAACGCCTTCTGCTACGAGTCCGGCTAGGATGAGTGATGCAGCGGCACGCAAGTCTGTGGCTGCGACTTCCGCACCTTGGAGTTTTGAAGGCCCTGAAACAATAACAGAACGTCCTTCGATTTTTACATCCGCGTTCATACGGCGGAATTCTTCAACGTGCATAAAACGATTTTCAAATACAGTTTCCGTTAACACACCGATACCGGTAGCTGTTAACATCAATGCCATCATTTGTGATTGCATATCTGTCGGGAAACCTGGATGCGGCATCGTCTTCAAGTCAACTGCCTTTAGTGGATGCTTCGCTGTAACGCGAATCCCTTCATCCAACGGAGTAATGTCTACGCCCATTTCCGTCAATTTGGAAATTAAAGCTGTAGAATGTTCAGGTACTGCGTTGTCGATGGTAACGTCTCCACCTGTAATCGCTGCAGCTACCATGAATGTTCCTGCTTCGATACGATCCGGAATAATGTGATGAACCGATGCATACATTGTCTGTACACCTTCGATACGAATAGTATCTGTACCTGCACCTACGACTTTACCGCCCATTTCATTGATGAAATTCGACAAGTCGACGATTTCAGGTTCTTTGGCAGCGTTCTCGATGATCGTTGTACCTTCCGCGAGAGCAGCAGCCGTCATAATATTTTCTGTTGCACCTACGCTTGGGAAATCCAAGTAGATCTTCGCGCCTTTTAATCGGCCGTCCACTTTTGCTTCCACATGACCATGTCCAAATGAAATTTCTGCTCCCATTGCCTCGAAGCCTTTCAAATGTTGGTCAATGGGTCTTGAACCGATTGCACAGCCGCCTGGCAATGCAATACGTGCGAATCCGTTACGCGCCAGTAACGGTCCCATTACTAAAATGGATGCGCGCATTTTACGTACAAATTCAAATTGTGCTTCATCAGCTAGTCTTCCACGTGAATCTACGATGACTTCCCCTTTTTCTGGATCATGCGTGATTTTTGCGTTTAAACTCTTAAGCACTTCATTAATCGTCCGTACATCTGAGAGATTGGGAACGTCACGAATGACATTCACTCCTTCAGATGCTAATAAAGCAGCAGCCAAGATCGGTAATACCGCGTTTTTCGCACCTTCTACACGTACGTTCCCTTGTAAAGTCCGTCCGCCGTTAATAATAATTTTTTCCACCAGTAGCCCCTCCGAGTCCAATTTATCCTTCACCCACAGCCTATTATCAATAATCGTTTAATCGTCTATAAACATTTTCATTGGTGTTGCAGTTCAATTGTTAAATTCAGATTTCACATATAAAACATATACTATTGTACCTTGTAAAACTTTCCTAAACAAGTACCTTCCGGCGCAGTTTTGAGTTATTTCTTGCATGATGTAGTATATGTGATGATCTGACACAAAGTGATTGCATTTGACCGTTCATTTATAGCCACATTATCGTAATTACCCGTTAATCCTACATTTTACACGCAATGTGAGATATTTTTATTACATGAATATTACAAAGTGGCCTCATGAAAAGTCTACAATGTAACGTATGTAGAATTTCCACATCTACCATGGGGCGCTTGTCCTATACATTCGCTGTTGCAACCCTACCTATAAGTTGTTGACTAGAAGTGAATTCATTTGAACTTTTAAAAGTTCAAATGACAAAAACACACCATGTCATGGTCATCCCGTTTTAATTTCTTTCAGCCAGAGTTCTGATTTCCGCTGGTCGTACTAGTAGAGCTTCAGCTGAAGGAAATCAAAACCAGGTTGCCCATCTTCCTGACCAGTAGGATATGTCTAAAAAGAATTTTGATACGGTAGATCCGATAGCAATACTTAACAAAATAAACAAAAGTTGTGTTTGGAATACGCGATTTTTTCGTATGATGTTTTCTGGCAGGATCGCTTGTAGTGCGTAAAAGCTGATGCCGATGAAGAAGATGTGCGATACGATCGCGAGTAGTGGATTACTTCCTAACATGCTGTCCATAGTTACCACTCCTTTTTTCCTTTGTATAGAGAAAATGGGCAGACAGAGGTTGTCTGTCCACCCATTTTAATTATAGATTAAATACGTTGTTCATACACTTGTATGCGGTTAATAGCACGTTTTAAATCAAGCTCTGCTAAGTTTTGAGTAAGGTCATCAGTCTTTTTCTGAAGATCTTGTTCAGCTTTTTCAGCAGCTTTCTTTGCGCGTGCGATATCAATAGACTCAGCCAGTTCCGCACTCTGTGCCAATACAGTGACAACTTCAGGACGGACCTCGATGAAGCCTCCGTGGACTGCGACTGTTTCTGTTTTGCCATCTGTCTTTAGGCGAAGTGCACCAATTTGAAGCGGCGCGACCATCGCGATGTGACCGGGTAGAACCCCGATCTCACCTGCTTCGGTAACTGCAATCACCATGTTCGCATCCATTTCAACAACAGGGCCGTCGGGAGTGACGATATTCACTTTGATTTTACTCATTTTTTTCCCTCCTGGTCCCTTTTCTTAGACTTCTACACCCATAGCTTTTGCTTTTGCAATAACTTCTTCGATACGTCCAACTAGACGGAATGCATCTTCCGGTAAGTGATCATACTTACCTTCAAGAATTTCAGCAAAGCCTTTGATCGTTTCAGCAACAGGAACGTAAGAACCTTTTTGTCCTGTAAACTGCTCCGCAACGTGGAAGTTTTGTGACAAGAAGAACTGGATACGACGTGCGCGGTCAACAACCTGCTTGTCGTCTTCATCCAACTCATCCATACCTAGGATTGCGATGATATCTTGCAATTCACGGTATCGTTGAAGAGTAGTTTGTACTTCACGAGCTACACGGTAGTGTTCCGGTCCAACGATTTCTGCACTCAATGCACGTGAAGAAGAAGCTAGTGGATCCACAGCTGGGTAGATACCCATCTCTGAAAGTTTACGCTCCAAGTTCGTTGTTGCATCTAAGTGAGCGAAAGTTGTTGCCGGAGCTGGATCCGTATAGTCATCCGCTGGTACGTAGATTGCTTGGATCGATGTAACCGATCCTTTATTTGTAGAAGTGATTCGCTCTTGTAACTGACCCATTTCTGTAGCCAATGTCGGCTGGTAACCAACCGCAGAAGGCATACGTCCAAGTAGGGCAGAAACTTCAGAACCTGCTTGTGTAAAGCGGAAAATGTTATCGATGAACAATAGAACGTCTTGTCCTTGCTCATCACGGAAATACTCAGCCATAGTCAAGCCAGAAAGTGCTACACGCATACGTGCGCCTGGTGGCTCGTTCATTTGACCGAATACCATTGCCGTTTTCTTGATAACGCCTGAATCTGTCATTTCAAAGTACAAGTCGTTTCCTTCACGAGTACGCTCTCCAACACCAGCGAATACGGAAATACCACCGTGTTCTTGTGCGATGTTGTTGATTAATTCCTGAATTAGAACTGTTTTACCAACTCCAGCACCACCGAAGAGTCCGATTTTACCACCCTTGATGTATGGTGCAAGCAAGTCAACTACTTTAATTCCTGTTTCAAGAATTTCTACCTCTGTGGATAGGAATTCGAATGTAGGTGCAGCACGGTGAATTGGGTCACGTTGTGATTCAGCAGGAACTGGCTCACGCAGGTCAATTTCCTCACCTAGTACGTTAAATACACGTCCGAGTGTAACGTCACCAACTGGAACAGAAATGGGTGCGCCTGTATTAATTACTGACGTACCGCGTTTCAGACCATCTGTCGAAGACATTGCAATCGTACGAACTGCATCATCACCAAGGTGAAGTGCTACTTCTAAAGTCAATACTTCAACCACTCCGTTAGAACGGTCGATATTAACCTTCAATGCGTTATAGATCGCTGGAAGTTGTCCGTTTTCGAACTTTACGTCGACAACTGGACCCATAACTTGAAGAATATGTCCATTACTCATGCTTTTCCCTCCTGTCTTACTGTTTCAAATCTATTATTCGAGTGCTGCTACGCCGGCTACGATTTCAGTGATTTCCTGAGTGATCGCTGCTTGACGAGCACGGTTAAATTGTAATGTTAACGAATCAATTAGGTCAGACGCATTGTCTGTCGCCGTCTTCATCGCTGTCATACTGGAAGCATGTTCGCTCGCTTTTCCATCGAGTACCGCTCCATAAATGAGGCTCTCCGTGTATTGTGGGAGGAGTGTTTCGAGAATCGCTTCTGCTGAAGGCTCGAACTCATAAGATGATGAAGCTGATACAGATGAAATATCTGTGAGTGGAAGCAATTTACGTTCAGTTGCTTCGTTGGAGATGGCGGAGATGAAGTGGTTGTAATACAAGAACACTTCATCGTACACGCCTTCTGTGAACATGCCAACAGCCCGATTCGCGATATCTTTTACTTCTTCAAAACGAGGGTGATCCGAAAGTCCGATCAGGCTTTCTTCAATCTGGTAACCCAGACGGTCGAAGAATTCATAGCCTTTACGACCGATCGCGATAATGACCACTTCATCTTTCGATTTATGGCGTTGTTCGATTGCACGGGTAACTGCACGGAAAATGTGCGCGTTGTATCCACCAACTAGTCCACGGTCGGAAGTAACTACGATATACGCAGACTTCTTAACAGGGCGTGCAGTTAATAGAGGATGTCCGGAATCTTTCGTTACGGCTGCAATGGCACCAACTACTTCTTCTACTTTATCCATGTATGGTACGAATTTCTTCGCATTCATTTCAGCACGGTTTAGTTTGGAAGCAGATACCATTTGCATCGCTCTCGTGATTTGACTCGTCTTTTTTGTTGAAGCAATGCGGCTTTCTATCTCGCGTAAGGACGCCACTGGCTATTCACCACCTTTATTTTAAGATCCATTCAAGGAATATTAAGCTTCAGAAGTCACAAAATTTTTCTTGAATTCGTTGAACGCTGCGCTCATTACGTCATCAGCTGGAAGATCTTTCGTTGTCCGGATGTGATCATACACTTCCGTATGGTTGGATTCTAACCAGCTAGTGATTTCACTTTCAAAACGCAATACGTCTCTTACTGGAATATCGTCGAGGTAACCACGTGTCAGTGCATATAGACTGATTACTTGGTATTCGACTTTCAACGGCTTGTTCAAGTCCTGCTTCAAGATTTCAACTGTGCGTTGACCGCGGTCCAGTTTTGCTCTTGTAGATGGATCTAGATCCGAACCGAATTGTGAGAATGCTTCTAGTTCACGGAATGCTGCCAAGTCCAAACGAAGTGTACCGGCAACTTTCTTCATTGCTTTAATTTGCGCTGATCCACCAACACGGGATACGGATAGACCGGCGTTGATCGCTGGACGTACACCTGAGAAGAATAGGTCAGACTGCAAGAAGATTTGTCCGTCTGTAATAGAAATTACGTTTGTTGGAATATAAGCGGAGATATCTCCAGCTTGTGTTTCAACGAACGGCAATGCTGTAATCGATCCTGCTCCTAGTTCGTCATTCAACTTCGCAGCACGCTCAAGTAGGCGGCTGTGTAGGTAGAAGACATCCCCTGGATAGGCTTCACGGCCCGGAGGACGACGAAGTAGCAAGGACAGTTCACGGTAAGCTGCTGCTTGTTTAGATAGATCATCGTAAACAATTAGTACGTGCTTGCCGTCGAACATGAATTCTTCTGCCATCGAAATACCTGTATATGGTGCCAAGAAAAGCATTGGCGACGGGCTTGATGCAGAAGCAGTAACTACGATTGTGTAGTCAAGTGCACCGTTTTTACGTAAAGTTTCAACCACTCCACGAACAGTAGATTCTTTTTGACCGATTGCGACATAGATACAGATCATGTCTTGGTCTGCTTGGTTTAGGATGGCGTCAATTGCAACAGTTGTTTTACCTGTTTGACGGTCACCGATGATTAATTCACGTTGTCCACGGCCGATCGGAACTAGAGCGTCAATCGCTTTGATTCCTGTTTGCAATGGTTCATGAACTGATTTACGCGCCATAACCCCTTGTGCAGGGCTTTCGATAGGACGAGTTTTTGTTGTATTGATTGGACCTAGTCCATCAACTGGTTGTCCAAGTGAATTGACTACACGTCCGATCAATTCTTCTCCGACTGGTACTTCCATAATACGGCCTGTACGACGAACTTCATCGCCTTCTTTAATGTCTGTGTATGGCCCAAGGATAACGATACCTACGTTGTTCGCTTCCAAGTTTTGTGCCAGACCCATTACGCCGGTAGAGAACTCAAGAAGTTCCCCCGCCATGACATTGTCGAGGCCATGAGCAAGTGCGATACCGTCACCTACACGGATTACAGTACCTGTTTCACTTACTTCCATTTCAGACTGATAATTTTCGATCTGTTGTTTGATCAGACCGCTAATTTCCTCAGCTTTGATGCCCATGTATGTCACCCCTCTTAATTCAAATTAATTGATTAATTGACGTTCCAGACGCGCCAGTTTTGCACTGACACTACTGTCGTAAATTTGATTGCCGATCTGGAGGCGAATGCCACCGATCAAGCTTGGATCAATGATGTTTTCGATATGCAATGATTGTTTTCCTACTTTGTGCGCAAAGGCAGTAGAGATAGCTGTACTTTCTTCATCAGAAAGCAAACGTGTAGAGTAGACTTTCGCTTCGGCAACTCCGGAAGCCTCGTTAGCGAGTTCCTGGAAGTCTTCGATTAGACTATCTATTTCTTCAATACGACCTGCATCGAGCAACACATATAGTGTGTTCAATACAAGTGGGTTTGCTCCATTGAAAAATTGCCCAATCAATTCTTTCTTTTTCTCTGTAGAAAACTTTGGTGAAATTAATAGCTCACCAAACTGCTTGTCTCCAGCGAATACTTTTTTCATTTCTTTTAGATCAGTTTGCACGGAAAGTGTTTGTTGCTTCTCCTGTGCTGCTTCAAATAATGCAACGGCATAACGTTTTGCGATTACCGATTGGCTCATCGCCCTTCGCCTGCCTTCACAATCGTTTCTTCGATCAATGCGCGGTTATCTTCCTCAGAAATTTCCTTCCCAAGAACCTTAGACGCAGCCAAAATAGAAAGAGATACGAATTCTTCGCGAACTGCTGCAACGGCTTTCTCTTTTTCAGTAGCGATTTCGAGAGTTGCAGATTCTTTCATACGGTTAGCTTCAGCGCGTGCAGCCATAATCAGCTCTTCACGTTGAGTGTCACCTTGTTTCTTCGCACTCTCTACAATAGATTGTGCGTTTTCGCGTGCTTCTTTCAATAGAGCACGTTGCTCTTCAAGAAGCTTTGCAGATTCTTGACGACTTGCTTCGGCTTGTTCGATCTCTGTAGCGATTAGTTTCGCTCGTTGATCCATCACGCCCATTAACGGACCCCATGCAAACTTCTTTAGAAGTACCATGAGAATCGTGAAAAATACTACAGTGACGATAATGTCGCCTAAATTTAGACGTTGGTTTAAACTAGCTAAAAATCCTGCGTCAGCGTTTGCTGATAAGAGGACGAAGGTATCCAACACGATTGTTTCACTCCCTTCAAGAGCTCATGACTCTTTTGTTTCTTACTCAATTTAGAACACTTTATTCTTTCAGATCTATCATTTGTTTATTTGATGACATAAAGCAATGGCGAAGACCTATACTGCATGCTTCGCCATATAACGCAAATATTATTTGTTCATTACGATAAACGCAATAACAGTTGCGATGATTGGAAGTGCCTCAACCAATGCAACACCAATGAACATTGTTGTTTGTAGAACGCCACGTGCTTCTGGTTGACGAGCGATCCCTTCAACTGTCTTAGAAACGATTAAACCGTTACCGATACCTGCACCAAGTGCACCTAGACCAACTGCAATAGCTGCTGCTAATAAACCCATACCTGCCATTTTGTATTTCCTCCTAATATTCTTTGTAGTTTTGTTCCCTGATTCCAGGGTAAATATATGTTTAGTGATCTGTGCTGACTTTGTGAGCCATATAGACCATCGTTAACATAACGAAGATAAATGCTTGGATCGCCCCGATGAATACCGAGAAACCGAGCCATGCAAGTGCTGGTATAACAGCTCCGGCAAGACCGAAGATGCTGGAAGCACCCAATGTTGCAAGTAAACCAATCAAGATTTCACCTGCGAAAATGTTACCGTAAAGACGAAGACCGAGTGTCAACGTGTTTGCGAATTCCTCAATGATCTTCAATGGTGCTAAGAATGGAATTGGCTGGAAGTATGATTTCAAATACTTGCCCATTCCGAGCTGTTTCACACCATAGTAATGCGTTAACGCAACCACTGTAGCAGCGAGGGTTAACGTGATAACTGGATCAGCTGTCGGTGATTTCCACCAAAGTTGGTCATCCCATACGATTGCAAATGGAAGTCCAATCATATTTGCAACGAAGACAAACATGATTAAAGTAATGCCTAGTACGTGGAAGCGGCCACCCGTTTTCCAGTCCATGTTATTTTTGATGATGCCTTTGACAAAGTCCATGACCCACTCCATGAAGTTTTGCATACCCGTAGGTTTCATTTGAAGCCGCCGCGTAGATGCAACTGCAATCAGGAAGACGATCAGACACGTTACAAATAACATCAGTATATTCGATGGGTTAAACCCGATTCCGAATAAAATAAACTGTGGATTTTCATGATTCACGTTTTTGTTCACCTCCCCTTGCTAGTAAAGTGTCATTGCTTAAAATGGAACAGCAGATGACCAGTAAACAGCAATGCATAGGGTATCATTAACCCGATTACCGTGCTGATCAGATCGAACTCCTCCGGCATAACGAGTGCAATGGCCGTAGCCCCTACACCTGATGCAAAACGTAAGCCCATACCTAATGACTTCGCTCGCTTTCCTTCATCGATGGACCGATCAAATCGTTCCATCCGTCGAACGAGAATCCAAAAGTTATACATACCGAAAAGTGAACCTAAGATGAGCCCAGCGAAGATTGTCCGGTAGTCCAAGAAAAACCAACCGAGCACGAACAATGCAAGCAAAAAAAAGAAACTCTTCTTTTGCTGTTTAAAAATTTCCTGCATACTTTGCATTGTCGATTCTCCCAATTCGTATTTTGGATTACAGCGTCTGAAGTGTTCAGTAGTTCCCGACTTGTGTCGAGTGTTGAGTCTTTGTCGTTTTGATCTCTTTCAACGACATAGATTCCTTGTAGAGGAATCTGGAAATTGTAAGTGAATCGCCTGTTCCGTCCACCAGGTGACGTTGCTATGTGCGACGTCGATAAAGTGTTAAGGTTTGGCGCTTCCGAGTGAAGACTTGAAACCTACGAAACATGATTTCTGTACTCAATTTATGTATGAGTTCCTTATCAATCTTACCCTTTGTTAGCATACAATAGAGGGTTTTTTATGTCAATTGATTCAAGTGATTTAATTCACAATGTGTTCTCTTTGTCAAACATTCGACATATTTGTTTGGAGGGTTGGATGGGTGGTTTTTCAGGGGGAATTTGTGTAGGGAACTGTTAGTATTTTCTGATTTAGTTGTTATGGTCTGTCGGTTTTATACTTTCAAGCTTGACGGGCTGTTGGGGTAGGGATTGGCGCTTCGGAGGGGACGCTTTCCCATGGGCCCGCCAGCTGGAGCTTCAATCCCGCCCCCCCTCCCCTCTCTTCTCTTAACAACTTTATTTGCAAACAGAAAAAACAGCAGATGTAAGTTCTCTGCTGTTTTGGTTCTTATAGTGAATGTAGGTATTTGAGTAGGGACTCTACTATTCGCGCCGATGCGTGGCCGTCGCCGTAAGGGTTGTGGGCTTTGGACATTTTTTCGTACTCGGCATCGTCGGATAGGAGCGCGTCGGATAGTTGGAAGATGTTTTCTTCTTCTGTTCCCGCTAAGCGCAATGTGCCTGCATCGATACCTTCTGGGCGTTCGGTTGTATCCCGCAAAACGATGACAGGTTTTCCAAGGGATGGTGCTTCTTCTTGAATACCGCCTGAGTCTGTGAGAATGATGTGCGAACGTGCTGCGAAGTTATGGAAATCTAGTACTTCGAGCGGCTCAATCAGATGAATGCGATCGTTGTCGCCTAGTAATTCATCCGCCACTTCACGTACAGCCGGATTCATGTGCACCGGATAGATCACTTGAATATCATCGTGTTTGTCTAGCAAACGATTGATCGCACGGAACATGTTGCGCATTGGTTCACCGAGGTTTTCACGTCGGTGCGCAGTCAATAAGACTAAACGGTCGTCTCCAAGCGTATCAAAGATTGGATGGTGATACTCAGGATCTACCGTCGTTTGCAACGCGTCAATTGCCGTGTTGCCCGTGACGTAGATGCGTTCTTTGTTTTTGCCTTCATCAATCAAATTTTGCGCGGATCTTTCAGTTGGCGAGAAATGAAGATCGGCAATAACGCCAGTCAGTTGGCGATTCATTTCTTCAGGGTACGGCGAATATTTATTCCATGTACGTAGCCCGGCCTCCACGTGACCGACCGAAATTTGATTATAGAACGCAGCTAGACTACCGATGAACGTCGTCGATGTATCACCGTGGACGAGCACGATATCCGGTTGCGCTTCTTTCATTATTTTATCCAAACCTTCTAGGCCGCGTGTTGCCACATCGATCAGCGTCTGGCGGTCTTTCATGATATTCAAATCATAGTCTGGTGTAATGTTAAATGTTTCCAGCACTTGGTCAAGCATTTCACGATGCTGGGCAGTGACCGTGACGATTGACTCAATTTCATTCGGATGCTTTTCGAGCTCGAGAACGAGAGGCGCCATTTTAATAGCTTCCGGTCTTGTGCCGAAAATCGTCATCACTTTCCATTTTTTAGTCAATGATTGATCCCTCCATTATTTCGTGCCGAATAAACGGTCACCTGCGTCACCTAGTCCAGGGACGATATAGCCATGTTCATCCAACTTCTCGTCTAGCGCTGCGATATACACGTCAACGTCTGGATGCGCTTCTGTCAGAACTTCGACACCTTCAGGAGCAGCGACTAAGCACATAAATTTGATGTTCACCGCGCCACGCTTTTTCATTGAATTGATTGCTTCAACTGCAGTTCCACCCGTCGCCAGCATCGGATCCACTACGATGAATTCACGCTCAGCTACATCAGAAGGCAACTTCACAAAGTACTCAACGGGCTTTAATGTTTCTGGGTCGCGGAATAATCCAACATGTCCTACTTTTGCTGCTGGGATTAAATCAATGATTCCGTCGACCATGCCGATTCCCGCACGTAAGATCGGAACAATTCCTAATTTTTTCCCTGCCAAAATGCGTGATTTTGCTTCGCAGACCGGTGTCTGGATCGTAATTTCTTGCGTTGGAAGATCACGTGTGATTTCGAAAGCCATAAGTGTGGCTAATTCGTTCACAAGCTCGCGAAATTCTTTCGTTCCTGTATCGACCTTTCGTATAAACGTCAATTTGTGTTGAATTAATGGATGATCAAAAACATGTACTTTTCCCATTGGTATCGCTCCTTTTCGGAATATCTTGTACATTATAACAGAAATCAAGCACGAGGCGCAGTGAACATGTGTGATTTGTAATAATGAAAATATAATGAAAAGGACATTTAATTTTGTGAATGCTCATACTTCTTCGGAAGTGCTCTGTGGGTTGGTGTATTCGCTCTACTAAGCGCTCTATCGAACTGTGTATCCGCTCTATCAAGCGAGCGACCCGCTCATACTTTCTGTCAAGCGCTCTATGTTCTGGTTTAACCGCTCTATGTCGTGTTCTATCCGCTCTATACAACTCCGCGAGCGCTCTATGTGTCCCTTCAATCGCTCATTCGGCTCGGTTATCCGCTCTATGCCGTTCCGCGTGCGCTCAGAATGTGGGCTAAAACACTCTATCGTCCGCGCCATCTCGCTCAAAGTTCATCCGCAAGCGCTCAATGTGTTGGCTTAACCGCTCTATGCCACGTTCTATCCGCTCTATACAACTCCGCGAGTGCTCTATGTGTCGCCTCAATCGCTCATCCGGCCCGGTTATCCGCTCAATGCCGTTCCGCGTGTGCTTAGTGTGTTGGTCAAAACACTCTATCGACCGCGCCATCTCGCTCAAAGTTCATCCGCAAGCGCTCAATGTACTGGCTTAACCGCTCTATGCCACGTTCTATCCGCTCTATACAACTCCGCGAGTGCTCTATGTGTCCCCTCAATCGCTCATTCGGCCCGGTTATCCGCTCTATGCCGTTCCGCGTGCGCTCAGTATGTGGGCTAAAACACTCTATCGACCGCGCCATCTCGCTCAATGCCCGTCCACAAGTGCTCAATGTACTGCCTTAACCGCTCTATGTCGCGTTCTACCCGCTCTATACAACTCCGGAACCGCTCTATGTATCTCCTCAATCGCTCTATTTCCACGCTCAACCGCTCATTGAATCAAGTTAACCGCTCTATCCACACCCCCAACCGCTCATAAACACCCACCCACCACATAAAAAAAGCGCCTAACACAAGGTCAGGCGCTCGTTTGCTTATTTATATAGAGGATACTGATCTGTCAAAGCAGTAACGGCTTTGCGTGCTGCTTCTTTTGCGGACGGATCTTCGTGGTTTTTCAACAATTCTGCGATGATGCGTCCTACTTCTACCATGTCTTTTTCTACGAAACCACGAGTGGTAACAGCCGGTGTACCGATGCGGATACCCGACGTGATGAATGGTCCTTCCGTATCGAAGGGTACGGTGTTTTTGTTTACTGTGATTCCCACTTCATCGAGTACGTGCTCCGCTACTTTACCAGTTAGGTCTAGTGATTTCAGCTTCACAAGTACGATGTGGTTGTCTGTACCGCCAGACACGACGTCGATTCCTTCTGATTGTAGTTTTTCAGCCAATGCCACAGCGTTTTTCTTTACTTGTTGTGCATATTCTTTGAATGAAGGTTCGAGTACTTCTTTGAACGCTACCGCTTTTGCAGCGATTACGTGCATCAACGGACCGCCTTGAACGCCTGGGAATACTGTTTTGTCGATTTTCTTGCCGAATTCTTCAGCCATTTCTTCATTCAATAGAATGATTCCGCCACGTGGTCCACGCAATGTTTTATGCGTTGTGGATGTCACAAAGTGTGCGTGTGGAACTGGATTTTCATGCTCACCTACTGCGACTAAACCTGCGATGTGTGCCATATCTACCATCAAGTATGCACCGACTTCATCCGCAATTTCACGGAATTTTGCAAAGTCGATTCCACGTGGGTACGCACTTGCACCCGCAACGATCATCTTCGGCTTGTGCTCAAGCGCTTTTTGACGAACGTCTTCATAGTCGATCACTTCTTCATCTTTTGTTACACCGTAATCTACGAAATTATAAAGCTTCCCCGAGAAGTTAACTGGTGAACCGTGTGTTAAGTGACCGCCGTGAGAAAGGTTCATTCCAAGAACTGTGTCGCCCGCCTCAAGTGCTGTAAAATAAACAGCCATGTTTGCTTGTGCGCCAGAGTGTGGCTGTACGTTTGCATATGCTGCACCGAAAATTTCTTTTACACGATCGCGTGCAATGTTTTCGACTACGTCTACGTGCTCACATCCACCGTAGTAACGCTTGCCTGGATATCCTTCAGCATATTTATTCGTCAAGTATGACCCTTGCGCTTCCATTACCGCTTCCGATACGAAGTTTTCAGATGCGATTAATTCGATGTTCGAGTTTTGACGGTTCTTTTCCGCCATGATTGCTTCATAAATTGCTGAATCATTGCGTTGTACATTGCTTAAGTCCATTGGATAGTATCCCCTTTTTTCTGATAGTTTTATATTTTCTTGTATTGTACACGGTTTATTCGTATTTCGCACGACTTCCGCCAATTAATTTTGGACGAGTTGTCGCAAGTGTGATTACAGCTTCACCGATTTTCTTAATAGATGTGCGGATCGGTACTACTACCGGCTTCATTTGCATGCCAATTAAAGTTTGTCCGATATCGATACCGGCATTTGCCTGTACCGATTCCACTACGACGGGATCGCTGAATTGTTGATATGCATACGTAGACATCGAGCCACCCGCTTTAAAAACGGGTATAACGGATACAGGTTCCAAATGAAATTGCTGTGCCGTCTTGCGTTCCAATGTGATGGCGCGGTTGATATGCTCGCAACCTTGGAAAGCTAAATGTACGTGGTGTGTATTCGCGAACGCTTGAAGCGGTGCGAATAGTGCTTCTCCGATTTCCAGTGCACCGTTCGTACCGATACGGGCACCCGCTACTTCAGAAGTAGAACAGCCGACGACGAAAATCGTCCCTTCGACAGGTGGTGCTTGCTCGGCAAACTCGGTCAATGCTTGTTCTAGCTGCAGTTTCCATAATTGAATGGCATCCACTTGTTCCACCTGCTTCCTTTAGTTCTTTTCAAGTTCCATCATTTTATTTATACGACGCTCGTGACGGCCGCCTTCAAATTCTGTTTCAAGCCAAGTGCTAACGATTTCTCGTGCTAGACCTGGTCCAATTACACGTTCTCCCATCGCTAACATGTTGGTGTCATTATGTCCGCGTGTCGCTTTTGCGCTGAATACATCATGAACGAGCGCGCAACGGATCCCTTTGATTTTATTGGCAGAAATGGACATGCCGATTCCTGTACCGCAAATCAAAATTCCGCGGTCTACTTTCCCCGCCACGACGTCGTTCGCTACCGGTACTGCATAGTCAGGATAGTCGACGGAAGTGTCGGCGTCCGGTCCGTAGTCGATATATTCAATGTCGAGTTCGGTTAATAGATTGGTGATCTCTTTTCGGAGGTTGTTGCCTCCGTGGTCTGAAGAAATTGCAACTTTCACTGCGCACCCTCATTTCTATTTTTACTTATCGCTTATTCTATCATTGTTCGATTAAAAAATCATCGGTTTTACTGTACTATTTTTGAAAACCTTATTTTAAAACGTTGGATTTTCGTCATAAAGACGAATATTATATGAATAAAACGAAAGTATCGTACGTGTTTGAAGTGTAAGAAGGCAGGTTCAAGGCATTGCTTGACGTAAATTAAGCATTCTATTCGGAAAGTTTCATTTTTGTAGATGCCTAGGCGTAGGGATGTTGCGCGACTAAGTAGCACGTAATTGGGTTGTAGTTCTAATCAAACACCAAACTGAACCCCACCAACTCCATTAATAACCACAATCCAAATAAAAAAACGACCTCGAGCAAAACGCCCCAGAATCGTCTTTATTTATCACATCGGCGTACGGTCGAACTTTCGGATGACTTTGTACAACTCTTCCGACTGCTCTTTCAGCTCCAGTGCCTTGTTTTTCGTTTGGTCTATGGACGCCACTTGTTCTTCTGTGGCCGCACGAACTTCTTGTGCTCCCGCTGAAGCATGCTCTGCAATCGTTGCTACATCCATCGACTGCTTGGCCGTTCGCTCGATCGTCTGCATTTGATTGCTGACGATTTGGCTAATTTCTTCTACATAATGTGCCATTGTCTGAATGGTAGCGGTCATCGTTTCAACGTTTCCATTCGTTTTTGTCGCACGTTCGGCCTCAGTGGATGCCGTTTTTACTTGTTGCTGCATTTCTGCTACGACTTGTTTGACGTCGGATTGGATCGTTTGAACGAGCCCCGAAATCATTTGAACCGCTTTTGCGCTTTCATCCGCTAAATTCCGGACTTCTTCCGCAACGACAGCGAAGCCCTTACCATGCTCCCCTGCTCGTGCCGCTTCTATAGACGCGTTAAGCGCCAGTAGGTTAGTCTGACCCGCGATGTTGCCGACGAGTTCCACGATCTCACCAATTTTATGTGCATTTTCATCGAGCACTTGTATCGTTTCCAATGAATGCTCGCTTTGGTCGCTCATTTGATGAATGCCCGCTAGCACGGATTGGAAGACTTCTGTAGTTGCGTGTAATTCCTGCAACATCACTTTGGATTGTTCAGAAGACTGACCCGCGCGATTATTGACTTCCACTGCGAGTTGCCGAATATCTTCAATCGCATTGACTGTTTCTTGAATCGATTCCGACGTGTTTTCTGCTCCATCGGAAATTTCGCCAATCGTGCGCGCAATGGCGTCTGATTGGCCGGACGCAGCGCTTGTCTCTTTCGTCAATTCATCGACGGATTGAGCAGTAGCTTGGAAGTTGGATTCAATTTGCTCAATAATGCTACGTAAATTAACGACTACTTGCTGGAATGCTTTGGAGACGGAATGAATTTCATCCGAAGAGTTGGGCAATTGAATGTCTGTACCAATCTTGCCATCCGCCACTTGCATAGCAGCTGTTTCCAAACGTTGCAACGGCTTAGTCAAAATCGTGCTGAATAGAGCAGCTAAAATGCCTGACCACATGATGCCCAGCGCGTATGTAAGTAGTTGGAAAACGAATGGCCGTACATTCGGGAAGAATGTTGGTTGTACCCAGTTAATGAATACCGCACTCGTTGTATACGTGATGACTGCAAGAATCACGATAAATAGGACGAGTTTCGCCCGTAGCCCGACTTTTTTCGGTTCTTTCATAAGTTCTCCTCCGCTTGCTTTCGGATGACGGAGTTAATGAGATCTGTCAGTTCATGAAATGTAGTGCGGTATGTTTCCAAATCGCCGCCATATGGATCATGCACATCAAGACCCGCCATCGTACCCGCGTATTCTTTTAATGTAAATACTTTTTCTTTCATTGCAGGATAACGACTGTGCAGGATATCTCGATGGTTTGCTGTCATCGTCAACACAACATCTGCCCACTCCATGTCAGCTAACTTGACTTCATTAGAATGTGGAGTAAAAGGTATTTTTTCTTCCGTCAGCAACCGTGCGGAATTCGTTGAAATCGGCAAGCCGTCTATCGCATGAATACCTGCTGATTTCGCCGTAATACCTGGCACGTTGGCATGATTGACTAATGCTTCCGCCAAAGGACTTCTACATGTGTTGCCTGTACAAATAAAATACATATTCATTTTCTTCACCTACTTTACAGAATAACGGATTTATGAGAAAAAAGAAACACTATTTTTAATGAATCAAGGACAATACACCCATACATATGAATACAATACCTGCTAATCGGCGAATAAATGTACTATTAATTATACGCAAGCGGCCTGTGTACAAGAGAGCAATGGCCGAAAACAGCATAGAAAAGAAACCAGACACCAAAACAAATAGCCATTTATTCAGTTGCATCATTCCGAATGTCACGCTCACTCCGAACGCATCTATACTGACGATCAGCGCTAAGAAAAATGGGGAAATTTTATTGACAACTGACAGATCTTCACTGTCAGAGAGGAGAATGTGAAGACCTATGAGTGAAAGCAGTACACCTGAGAGCGCATGGCCCCACCCTGCGAAAAAGGTCATCACCCACTCCCCTGTGTAGAAACCGATGAGTGGTAGCAACACATTCAGTATAGTCGTCCACAGCATAATCATCAAACGACCTCGCCGCAGTCGGAGTAATGTGTAGACGATCAGAATATCAATCGTTGTCACGATCGCCGCTATAATTTCTATCAAAAAAGTAGCCCCCTCGCAAGTCTCGCATCTACTCATCTTATGCGGGTGCTAAAGGGAGCTATTCATCATTTTCGCAATGTTATTCGGTGAAACGCTTGCCGTCCGATGCTTTATCAAGGCGATTCATAACCGCTGCACCGATACCCGAATGATCGGTCTCAATTGCCAAGATCATATCAGCTTCTGTATTGTCGCATTGGCGAATCAATTTATAAAGACTCGATGCCATCGCTTCACGATTATGGATAGAACCTGTGGAAAAGTACCAATCTGCTTTTTCTGTGTATAACTCATCGGGTCCAATCATCGCGACGCGTTTATTTTGTTGATGACTAGTCTCTAGCGCATGCGCAATAGAATCCGCATTTGGCTCGATGATGAATAACGGTGCTTCGGGTGCGTAATGGGCATATTTCATCCCCGGCGCACGCGGCGTGGCCGTTTGATCTGTAGGAAGCGTCGCTATATGAACGGTGCCGATTAAATTTTCCAGCTGCTCTTTCGTAATGCCGCCCGGGCGCAAAATGACGGGCGGCGTAACTGTAATATCTAAAATAGTAGATTCTACACCTACACCCGTCTCTCCACCATCCAAAATTAGCGGTACTCTACCGATTAGATCATGGTAGACATGATCCGCTTCTGTCGGGCTCGGCTTTCCGCTACGATTCGCACTCGGTGCCGCTAACGGCTGATCTAGTTTGCGCAGTAAGGCCAACGCTATCGGGTGGTCAGGCATGCGAATAGCTACTGTGTCAAGTCCTGCCGTGACGACATCTGCAATAACTCCAGCTTTTTTCTTCATAATTAACGTCAACGGTCCTGGCCAAAATTCCTTTAGTAATATGTCTGCAATTTCAGGAATATCGGTTGCGTATTTCTTGATGTCTGACTGGTTCCCAATATGTACGATCAGCGGATTATCTGAAGGTCTTCCTTTTGCTTCGAAGATCCGCTGTACTGCTTGCTCATCTGTCGCAATAGCTCCTAAACCATAAACTGTTTCAGTCGGGAAGGCAACTATCCCTCCAGAATTTAAGATACCCACAGCTTGTTCATAGACTCTGTCGTTATCCACTAGGTTATCCACTATTTCTTGCGTAGTCTCCACTTGCTCAACCCCTTTTTATACACATTTTATCAACCTTATCCACAAAAAATGTGAATATGTTCATTTAAACAGCGACTTTATCCACTCCCAAATGAAAAATGTAACAGGTTCTTCTTCTTCTGTTTCAGTCACTGTAGCTTCTTCCGGGAAACAAACGTTAGGAAACAATGAACACCACCAATTATCGCCTCGGCCTGCGCCAATTTTCACGACATACGCATCGTAAACGTCTTGTGGCTGAATGAAGAACCCTACCCGTTTTGGTGGAATCACTGCTGCACTGTGCTCAAGTGTTACGCGTGCACCGTTTGCTTGTGATTTGGCGATTTCCAGAATCGCAGGCTCTAATCCTTGAAGTTTATCAGTAATTTGCTGTGTGCTAGTAGATTGGTTAATTGCCTGCTCAAGTAATGGCGCAATTTTTTCTTGAACATCTCGTTTCACTTGTTGATCCGCTACTGTATTAGAGTTTGCCAGAATGCGAAATTGTGTCGCTTCACCTGTCGTTGCCTGCTGACCGAACACGAGCAGCACCGCTTGAATAGTAAGTAATATAAGTACAAATTCTATAAACGCCAATAGTTTCGAAGTTTGAGTCGGTTGTTGGTTAATCGGATAATCTTGTAACATGTCATCCCCTCCTGCACTCTATCTTGACCCGCAGGAGGAGATTTTATTCATCGAATCTCACAAAATATCATTCGATCTTTATTATGGATATCTTGAACGATTTCAACTGTCGCTTCGGGAAAGGATTTTCGCAAGTATTCCTGCACGATCACTCCTTGCTGGTAGCCGATTTCAAAGCCGATAAGTGCCGGACGATTCATTAGAGGAGATAAGTTCTCTGCTAGTCTTCGATAAAAGTAGAGTCCTTCTTCTTCAGCGAATAGCGCAGTTTGCGGTTCGAAATCATAGACAGTTGGCGACATATTGGATTTTTCATGGTCAGCGATGTACGGTGGATTCGATAGGATAATGTCCCATTTCTGCTGAGTCAACGGTTCTTCCATATCGCCATGAATAAAGTGTACATCCGCTTCATTGCGCTGTGCATTGCGTTTTGCAACTTCAAGCGCTGCGTCACTAAAGTCAGTGGCCGTTACATTTGCAGTCGGTCGTTCTTTTTTGAATGCGACCGCAATTGCTCCACTACCCGTTCCAATATCCGCCACTTGAATAACTTGGTCTCCGAATAATTGATTCGCTCGTTGCAATGCATAGTGGACGAGTTCTTCTGTTTCAGGGCGTGGAATCAAGACGTGTTCATTGACCTCGAATGAATAGCCGTAAAAAGATTCTTCACCCAGGATATATTGAATCGGCTTACCGGTCAGTAATTCTGTGACAATCGCCCAAAATTGCGAATGCGTTTCAGGCGAAATTCGTTCACGAAAACTAGCTAAATAATGAGCCTGACTCATTCCAGTGACAGAACGCATCGCTAGTTCAGCGGCATGCGTGTCCATTCCACGTTCCTGAAGCAATCGTTGTGCGCGTTGTACGGACTCATAGATGGTCTCATTCATTGCGGTCCAAGCTTTCCAGACGATGTGCTTGTTCTTCTATAATCAGTGCATCGATGACTTCATCCAATTTCCCTTCTATAATCTGATCGAGTTTTTGGATGGTCAAACCGATTCGATGGTCAGTCACACGATTTTGCGGGAAGTTGTATGTGCGAATTCGTTCAGAACGGTCTCCTGACCCCACGGCTGTTTTCCGCTTTTCATCGTATTCAGCTTGCGCCTCTTGCATAAACTTATCGTAAACACGTGCGCGTAAAACTTTCATCGCTTTTTCTTTATTTTTGATTTGAGATTTTTCGTCTTGAATCGATACCGTCGTACCTGTCGGCAAATGCGTCAGGCGTACAGCAGACATGGTCGTGTTAACGGATTGTCCACCCGGTCCCGATGAAGCGAATGTATCAGTACGAATATCTTTATCATGAATCTCAATTTCTACTTCTTCCGTTTCAGGCAAGCACGCAACTGTCGCAGTAGACGTATGCGTTCGTCCCCCTGATTCCGTTTCCGGTACACGTTGCACACGATGCGCTCCGTTTTCATACTTCAACTTGGAGTAAGCACCTTTGCCATCAATCATGAAAATAATTTCTTTAAAACCACCAAGTTCGGTTGGCGATGAATCGATGACTTCTACTTTCCAATGATTCATTTCCGCGTAGCGTGTATACATACGATATAGACTTCCCGCAAATAAAGCTGCTTCGTCTCCGCCCGCTGCGCCTCGTATTTCCATAATGACACTTTTATTGTCATTCGGATCTTTTGGAATCAACAATACCTTTAATTGTTCTTCCAGAGCTTCAATCCGGTCTTCCAGTTCATCGATTTCCATTTTAACTAATTCTTTCATTTCGTCATCGAGTGGTTCATCTTGCATGTCTTTCGCATTTTTATATTGAGCGTAGACACTTTTGTATTCACGGTACACATCGACCGTGTCTTGTAAATCCGATTGCTCTTTCGAATAGCTCCGTAATTTATCCAGATCATTGACGATTTCCGGGTCACTAAGTAGTTCATTGAGTCGATCATAACGGTCTTCTACCGCTTGCAGTCTATCGAACATAGTCGGTTCACCTCTTCTACATTATTGGTTACATTCTACTATATAGCAGAAACGTCTATCCTTTCTTGCTTATGGATAGACGCAAATATGTTTATTCTACATGTTGCGCACGACTGACGGGTACTTCGTGGTGCTGACGGCAACGTGGTTCATATGCTTCGGATGCGCCAACTAGAATGATGGGATCATCTTGGCATGCCGGTTGTCCATCAATTAATCGTTGCGTCCGGCTTGAAGGCGATCCGCAAACAGTACAAACTGCTTGAAGTTTAGTCACCAGTTCTGCCACTGCCATTAATTCCGGCATCGGCCCGAATGGTTCGCCCTTGAAGTCTTGATCGAGTCCTGCAATAATCACGCGAAATCCGCGATCAGCGAGTGCAATTGCGACATCTATAATATCCCTGTCGAAAAACTGTGCTTCATCAATGGCGACCACATCGAAATCATCTGATACGAGGTCCGGTATTTCACTCGCTTTGGAAATGGGATTCGCAATGGTCGAAGCGCCATCGTGGCTGACGACGGCTTCCTCGCTATACCGATCATCAATTGCCGGTTTGAACACCGCAATCTTTTGTTTGGCAAATTCCCCCCTCCGAATCCGGCGAATGAGCTCCTCTGATTTACCTGAAAACATGCTGCCGCAGATGACTTCCATCCAGCCGCCTTGCATTGAAACGTACATGGTCAATCTCCTTTCGATGTCGTGCTATATGTATGTGGGTCGTGCGATAAGAGTGGTTTCGTGTGCTGTTTTGAGCGGTTTGTTTGTGTAGTTATGAGCGCTTGGCCGCTTGGATTGAGCGGTTCGCGTGCAACTTTGAGCGCTTGGCCGCTTGGATTGAGCGGTTCGCGTGTAACTATGAGCCCCTGGCCGCTTGGATTGAGCGGTTGACACGCAACTTTGAGCGCTTAGACGCTTAGTTTGAGCGGTTGACGTGTAAATATGAGCGTTTGGCCGCTTGGATTGAGCGGTTAGCGCGTAACTTTGAGCGCTTAGCAGCCTAGATTGAGCGGTTACCGTCCAACTTTGAGCGCTTAGCAACCTAGATTGAGCGGTTACCGTCCAACTTTGAGCGCTTAACACAAAACATTGAGCACTTAGAGACACAGTTCGAGCGCTCTACAACACCAACAGAGCGAAACTCCCCTAAATCTTTACACTTTGGCCCTATGTACTCGCTAAAATTCGCAGTAAATTAATAAAAATACCCGTCTGGCACGACTGCACCTGACGGGTATCTGGCTTTTATTACTCTTGTCCTTCTGTCTTGATGCCGTATTTCTTGTTGAAACGGTCAACTCGTCCGTCTGCTGTAGCAAACTTCTGACGGCCAGTGTAGAATGGGTGACATTCTGAGCATACTTCTACGCGAATGTCCTCTTTTACAGAACCTGTTTCAAATGTATTGCCACATGAGCAAGTTACTGTTGCGAGTTTGTAATCGGGATGAATTCCTGCTTTCATCGATATCTCTCCTTTCGCCCTGAACCATCTGGCACAGAGTTTGAAATTATGGATGTTTTATTGACCAGTTGCCAATGAAACGATCGATGCCGTACACGGCCCGTGTTTGTCAGCCGTATATGCGGTGTACAGAAAAACTGTACTTGATTAGTATAGCAAAATTCGATACGTTGTGCAACTGTTTGATTTGGGTATTTACTGGGCATATGCTCACTTAGTTTTTTCGTTTACGTGCGTAAAAGTAATACAAAATCCACATGGTTACACTTGATAAATCAGATTAGGCCCTTGCCTTTTTTCGCCTTCATTTCTTCATTAAGCTTGTTGAAGAATTCTTCGTTGTTTTCAGATTGGCTTAGCTTTTTCATGAAGCGTTCGGTGAAGTCGTGGGAGTCTGAGAACGTTTTTCTGATGGCCCATAGTTTTTCCAAGTTGTCTTTTGGAATGAGTAATTCTTCTTTTCGTGTGCCCGAGCGACGGATGTCCAGCGCTGGGAAGATTCTGCGTTCGGCTAGGTTGCGGTCTAGGTGCAATTCCATGTTGCCCGTTCCTTTAAATTCTTCGTAGATGACTTCGTCCATACGTGAGCCAGTTTCAATTAGGGCTGTCGCAAGGATCGTTAAGCTTCCACCTTCTTCGATGTTACGTGCTGCACCGAAGAATCTTTTCGGACGGTGGAAAGCTGCTGGATCAATTCCTCCGGATAGTGTTCGTCCACTCGGTGGGATGACTAGGTTGAATGCGCGTGCCAATCGAGTGATGGAATCCATTAAGATGATCACGTCGCGTTTACTTTCGACTAGACGCATTGCGCGTTCGAGCACAAGTTCCGCTACTTTGACGTGATTTTGCGGCACTTCATCGAACGTGGAACTGACTACATCGGCTTTCACTGAACGTTCGATGTCCGTTACTTCTTCTGGACGTTCGTCGATCAACAATACAATGAGTTCCGCTTCAGGATGGTTTGTTGTGATGGAATTAGCAATTTCTTTCAGCAATGTCGTCTTCCCTGCTTTTGGAGGCGCGACGATTAATCCACGTTGACCAAATCCGACCGGAGAGACGAGGTCCATAATACGTGTGGAAACATTGTTTTTTGAAGTTTCCAAATGAATTTGACGTTCAGGATATAAAGGTGTCAACGCTGGGAAGTGCACACGTTCGCGTGAGACTTCTGGATTTTGCCCGTTGACTGCTTCTACTTGAAGTAAACCATAGAAGCGTTCGTTTTCTTTTGGTGGTCGCACTTTCCCTGTTACTTTGTCTCCGTTACGTAAATCGAAACGACGGATTTGAGATGCTGAGATGTAGATATCTTCTGAACTGGATGAGTAATTAATCGGACGTAAGAATCCGTATCCTTCAGATTGAATAATTTCGAGGACACCTTCCATGAAGAAGAAGCCTTCTTGTTCC
Organism: Sporosarcina sp. P3; assembly: GCF_002743415.1. Classification (NCBI taxonomy): domain Bacteria; kingdom Bacillati; phylum Bacillota; class Bacilli; order Caryophanales; family Caryophanaceae; genus Sporosarcina; species Sporosarcina sp. P3. The sequence goes on along the minus strand of NZ_PDZE01000005.1, from coordinate 147,274 downwards.
GCGCGGGATTTTAATATAGCGAAGATCAATTCTTTCTTTGTCAGTTTGCTATAGTTGGTAACCTTAAACTGCTTCGCATGAGAGTATAGCTCTTTAAGCGTCATATTCTCTAGGTCTGCAAGGGTAATCATTGTCATCTATGCGTACACCACTCTTCATTTATTATATGGAAAATTTGGCATAGTAAATAGAAAGGAGAGTACGTGATGTACTTCCTTTCCTTCAGTAGCCGGACATTATGGATCTAGATAGTTTTTAGGAAATAGAGACCCGGTTGTGACACCGGGTGTTGAGGGAGTTAGTCTTGCATTACGAGAAGAGGTTTTTTCTTCATACTGTGGCGACCTTCTACGAAACGAATTGTTCCTGATTTCGAGCGCATAACAATCGACTGAGTTCGGCAATACGTACCTTTAAACTGCACGCCGTCCATCAATTCACCGTCTGTTACACCTGTTGCTGCGAAAATACAGTCGTCTCCTTTAACTAAATCGTCCATCATGAGAACTTTGTCTACATCGATGCCCATTTTAATACAACGTGCTCTTTCCTCATCATTTGAAGGTACGAGACGTCCTTGGATTTCTCCACCGAGACATTTCAAGCCGACTGCTGCGATTACGCCTTCCGGAGCACCGCCTCTACCGAATAAAATATCCACACCTGTGTCATCGAAAGCTGTGTTGATCGCAGCTGCTACGTCGCCATCTTCGATCAACTTAATACGAGCACCCGCTTCACGAATTTCCTCGATGATGTCTGCGTGGCGTTCACGGTTTAAAACAGATGCCACGAGGTCAGATACTGATTTATTTTTCGCTTTTGCTACAGCCTTCAAGTTATCTGTAACGCTTGCGTCAATATCAATTTTTCCAACCGCTTCAGGTCCTACTGCGATTTTGTCCATGTACATATCCGGTGCGTTTAGCAAGTTGCCTTTATCTGCAACAGCTAGAACAGCTAGCGCATTCCAACCACCTGCCGCTACGATATTCGTACCTTCAACTGGATCGACAGCGATGTCTACAGCGGGTCCGTGACCTGTTCCAAGCTCTTCACCGATATATAGCATAGGTGCTTCGTCCATTTCACCTTCACCGATCACGACTACACCTTCCATAGGAATTGTGTCGAATACTGTACGCATCGCTTCTGTTGCTGCGTCGTCTGCTTCGTTCTTCAAACCGCGTCCCATCCAGCGAGCTGCCGCTACGGCTGCTGCCTCTGTTACACGCACTAATTCCATCGATAAACTACGTTCCATAATGTTTTGTTCCTCCTGTTTGCGGTAAGGCGCGTATTGCGAATTACCTTTCATTTGCCTACGTCCGCACCCATTGGCCACTTTCATACGTAATGGATGTGTCGTTTGAGTCTATTATACACGTTTTGGCAATTAGCGTCACTCAGAAATTGAAGATGGAGTGAGCACATGTACTTTATCGATCTCGGCACCGAGATTTCGCAGTTTGTTAATGATATCGCCATAGCCGCGTTCAATATGTTCAATTTCATGAATTTCTGTTTCTCCGCTAGCTAGTAATCCTGCGATCAATAACGCAGCTCCAGCACGTAAATCGGTTGCTTCAACCGTTGCCGCTTGCAATTCCGTTGGTCCTGTTATGATAGCGGATCGGCCTTCTACTCTACCGTCTGCATTCATTCGACGAAGCTCATCGATTTGTTTGAAGCGAGCGGGATAAATTGTGTCTGTCAGAATGGATGAACCTTCTGCCTGTGTCGATAAAACACCGAATGGTTGCTGCAAGTCTGTTGGGAATCCTGGATAGACAAGAGTTTTCACATCGACCGCATGAAGTTTCTCAGTTTTTGGAATGAAAATTTGTTCTTCACCGACTTCTACTTTTACGCCCATTTCACGAAGCTTCGCTGTGACTGCCTCAACATGTAAAGGAATGACATTATCAATGGTGACGCCATCACCAATTGCAGCCGCCATGATCATATGCGTACCTGTTTCAATGCGGTCTGGAATGATCGTGTGTTTCGTACCGTGCAATGTGTCAACGCCTTCGATACGAATGACATTCGTTCCTGCCCCTTTAATATTCGCGCCCATATTGGAAAGCAACGTCGCGACATCAATAATTTCGGGTTCTTTCGCTGCGTTTTCAATAATTGTTTTGCCTTTTGCTTTCACAGCAGCAAGCATGATATTGATCGTGGCACCAACGCTGACGACGTCTAAATAAATTTTCGCGCCATACAGTTCATCTGCACGCAAATAAATAGCGCCATGTTCATTTTCGACTTTGGCACCCAGCGCTTCAAAGCCCTTAATGTGTTGATCAATCGGGCGTGGTCCCAAGTGACAACCTCCAGGTAATCCGATGACTGCGTGCTTGAACTTGCCAAGCATCGCCCCCATCATATAGTAGGAAGCACGAAGTTTTTTGACGTTACCGTTAGGCAATGGCATAGAAATGATTTCAGTTGGGTCGATGATCATCGTGCCATCTTTCATTTCCACTTTGCCGCCGATTTCTTCGACGAGCGCCTGCAATGTATAGACATCTGAAATTTCGGGAAGACCTGCAATTGTAACAGGTGAATCAGCTAAAATAGCGGCAGGAATAAGAGCCACTGCGCTATTCTTCGCTCCACTCACTCTGATCGTTCCTTGCAGTCGTTTTCCGCCTTTGATTTTATAAACGTCCATTTCAAGCTCCTTTTGTTCTATCACTTATTCGTTCTGGTTTCCCAGTCTTTCAAAAACTGATCGATTCCTTTAGTCGTTAATGGGTGTGCAAACAGACTCTGAAGTACGTTGAATGGAGTGGTCGCAATATGCGCTCCTGCAAGTGCTGCAGCCGTGATATGTTGTGGGTGTCTGATAGAAGCCGCGATAATTTGTGTATCCAAGTCATGGATCGTGAAGATGTCTGAAATCGTTTCGATTAATTCGACACCATTTTGGCCAATGTCATCCAAACGTCCGATGAACGGTGAAACGTACGTCGCGCCTGCACGTGCTGCAAGTAGGGCTTGGTTGGCACTAAAAATAAGTGTGACGTTCGTTTTGATTCCTTCTGCTGCGAATACAGAACAAGCTTTCAAGCCTTCAGGTGTCATCGGTAATTTCACTGTGATGTTTTCTGCAAGGGCTGCAAGTTTACGTCCTTCTTCGATCATACCTTCCGCATCTAAAGCGATGACTTCCGCACTGACAGAACCCGGTACGAGAGCCGTAATTTCTTTCAAGCGGTCGTGGAATGAAATATTTTCTTTTGCGACTAGCGAAGGGTTAGTTGTGACACCAGAGATGATCCCCCAGCTATGCGCTTCTTTAATTTCCTCAAAATTGGCTGTATCTATAAAAAATTTCATGTTTGTTATCCTCCTAGTTGTGGGTTATTCATTTAACTAAAAAGCAAAGAAGGAGACAGGTTACGCTCCTCCTTTGCTCCATCTACATACTGTCATTACGCTTGGTTTGAACTGCCAAACTCACGCATTTTACCGATTACTGTTGCTTTGATCGCTTCGCGCATTGGTCCAAGGTATTTACGTGGATCATACACGTCGGCATCTTCGTTCAGGATGTCGCGCACAGCTTTCGTACCTTGAATCTGATTTTCTGTGTTGACGTTAATTTTAGACGTACCAAGTGAAATGGCATGTTGGATATCCTTCGTCGGAATACCTGTGCCACCGTGCAACACGAGTGGAATATCGCCTTGTTTTGAGATTTCTTCCATTTCTTCAAATCCAAGATTCGGTTCACCTTTATACGGTCCGTGTACAGAACCAAGTGCAGGTGCTAGGCAGTCGATACCTGTCTGCTCCACAAGCTCTTTGCATTCAGCCGGATCTGCATAAATAACACCGTCTGCGATGACGTCATCTTCCTGACCACCAACTACGCCAAGTTCAGCTTCTACTGATACATTATGTTGCTTCGCGAAATCCACCACTTTTTTCGTGATTTCAATGTTTTCTTCAAGTGGCTTAGAAGATGCATCGATCATGACAGAAGTGAAGCCTGCTTCGATTGCTTCCTTACACTTTTCAAAGCTGGAACCGTGATCCAAATGAATGGCTACCGGCACAGTCGTACCGTAGTCCTCCATTAATCCTTTGACCATCATAACGACTGTTTTGAATCCGCCCATATAGCGTGCAGCGCCTTCTGAAACACCTAAAATAACAGGCGATTTCTCTTCTTCGGCAGCTTGTAAGATGGCTTGTGTATATTCCAGGTTATTCAAGTTATATTGACCGATCGCATATCCTCGCTCTTTACCTTGGATCATCATTTCCTTCATCGAGACCAGTGGCATGTAAAATTCCTCCTTGAGTTTTCACGAATTTTTATGTGTTGTAATTATAGTTATTTCCATCCACTAGCATATCAAATTCATGCCATGATTACTACTGTCAGACGTCTAGTCGTTCTAACCTTTTTAAGACGCTATCGCGCACTTCGAAAATATCGAATGGCTTGGTAAAGTGCTGATCAATGCCAAGCTTGTCGGCATCTTCAAGTAATTCTATTTCACTGTACGCTGTCATCATCATGACAATTGCGTCAGGCGATAGGGTTCGAATTTCTCTTAATACCTCGACACCATTCATACCCGGCATCTTCATATCAAGCAAAATACAGTCTGGATTAAGTTTCTGAACTATTTCTAACGCTTCTTTTCCATTTGATGCAAGCGCTGTCATTATTCCAGTTGTCTTGAAGATTTCCTCCAGTAATAACCGTATTCCTGGTTGGTCGTCTACAATTAATAAATGTTTCATCCACATCTCTCCCATCACCTAATTTTTTGTTTGATTTTGTACTTACAGTGAAATCCACCCTTCATTATTCCTGTCTAATAAAGGCGCTTGTATAGAAAAATTATGTATGATTCTATTTCTCTATTTTTCGTCTATGTCATGTTATTCTAGAGTATTCCAACAATTCCTTTATTTTTCGTCAACTATTTTGCACTTCTTTCTTTTCTCGCCTATACTGAGCTTTTGGAGGGATTTTCGTGAAAATATTAACTACACAGATTAGAGGTCTTCTGGAGAGAATTGCAGAAGGACAAGAAGAGTCACTGGAGGAAACTGCTCGTTTATTGGCGCAAGCATTAGTAGGCGAAGGACGAATTGTCTTGGCTGCTTTTGATGAAATGAAAGCTGTGACTGCGACTGCACTGGATGGTGTTGAACCGTTGGAGGGTGCGATTCGTTACACTAAAGAGTTGGAGCTGACGACGGCAGATCGCGTATGGTTGCTTGTGCGAAAGGCAGATCACCCCGCTGCACTTGAGCTGGCACAGGAGCTAGCGGATCAATTCATCCCGTTTGCTGTGTTGGCTGCGGATAAGGAAGAAGACGACAATGAACTCGCTTCTCTTGCGTATACGTATATTTCGACAGGTTTGAAAAAGGGACTGATTCCGGGTCCTACGGGCGAAAGAATCGTACAGCCCCACGCGCTCGCTGCGTTGTTTGTGTACGAGGCAGTGAAGCTGTCGATTGATGATATGTTGGCGGATGAAGACGACGAGCTATAACTTGGCATAGGGCGAAATTACTGTTGGGGTGGGGATTGGCGCTTCGGAGGGGACGCTTTCCCATGGGCCCGCGGTGACCCAACCAGGTCGCGAGCTCCCTCATGGTTGTCTCACCTGATCGGGCTGATCCATCGGGAGTCGCCCCTCCTACGCGCCAATCCCTTACGATGTGAGTGGGTGATACTTTCCATTGCACATTGAAGTTTCGTTAGTAATCAGTGATTAACTAGAAACTGGATAAGATCTGCACTTGACTTAAAAAATGTTCAAAACAGCAAAAAATCATACACGATCTACAGTAAGTGTTGCGAGTACATCCACTCGGTAAGTAGGATTGAAGCGGAGGCTGGCGGCGACTCCCGATGGATCAGCGAGAGCTTGAGACCCTGGACGAAGCGAAGCGTAGGAAGCGGCTCAAGCCGAGCCCATGGGAAAGCGTCCGCCAGCTGGAGCTTCAATCCCCCTGCACTCAGCAACTCTAATTTCTAGTCTCCACTAATATGTAATGCCAAAAATGCCCACAGAGGACAAGTCTTCTGTGGGCATTGATTTTAGTTTTTATGCTCAAGCGCCGCGCGGATGAAATCGCGGATGAGTGGTGATGGACGATTTGGACGGGAAGCGAATTCCGGGTGGAACTGGCATGCCACGAAGTATGGATGGTCTTTCATTTCCATAATTTCGATCAAGCGACCGTCCGGGCTAATTCCAGATACGATGAATCCTGCCTCTTCCAACTGCGCACGGTATGCTAAGTTCATTTCATAACGGTGACGATGACGCTCGTACACTAACTCCTCGCCATATGCAGCGGAAGCCTTCGTATTTTCAGCTACTTTACACGGATACGCACCTAGACGCAATGTACTGTCTGCTTCGCGTGCTGTACGGCAATCTGGATGGAATGTTGTCACCTGATGCTCAGTCTCTGTGTCGAACTCCAATGAATGAGCTGTTTTCAGACCGATGACGTTACGCGCGATTTCAGTAGCCGCTAACTGTAAACCTAAACTGATACCGAAGAATGGAATCTTCTGTTCACGTGCATACGTAATCGCTTCAATTTTACCATCGATTGCACGATCTCCGAAACCACCTGGTACCAGAATACCATCTACGTCTCCAAGAAGTTCTGCTACGTTTTCAGAAGTCACATCTGCAGAGTTGATCCACTTAATATCGATATCTGCGTCGAACGAGTATCCGGCGTGACGCATAGCTTCAACTGCTGAAATGTATGCATCTTGTAATTCCACATACTTACCAACTAAACCGATTTTCACTGTTTCTTTTAGTGACTTAACCAACTTTACTAGTTGTTCCACTTCTGAGAGTTCAGGCTGTGGTGTTTCAAGCCCCAAGTAATCCACAACTAGCTGATCCATGTTTTGTTCATGCAAACGAAGAGGTACTTCGTATAAAGTTTCTGCATCGAGTGCTTCGATTACTTCTTCTGACTTAATGTTACAGAACAACGCGATCTTGTCTTTCATTTCTTGTGGTACTGGGTATTCGCTTCGTACGACGATCATGTTCGGCTGAATTCCAAGGCTACGTAATTCTTTTACACTGTGCTGCGTCGGCTTCGTTTTCATTTCACCAGCTGCATGCAAATACGGAATGAGCGTGTTGTGGATGTACATCACGTCATCTTTCGCAAGATCTGTTTTCATTTGGCGAATGGCTTCAAGATACGGTAAGGATTCGATATCCCCTACGCTACCACCAATTTCTGTAATGACAACGTCTGCGTTCAATGTTTGACCAGCACGTTTGATCAATTCTTTAATTTCATTCGTAATATGCGGGATTACCTGAACTGTTGCGCCGTTATATTCGCCAGCGCGCTCTTTGCGCAATACTAGATCATATACTTTACCCATTGTTACGTTGGAGTAACGATTACATTCGATGTCGATAAAACGCTCATAGTGACCGATGTCAAGATCCGTTTCCGCACCGTCTTCTGTTACGAAAACTTCTCCGTGCTGGTATGGGCTCATCATGCGTGGGTCAATATTGATATATGGGTCGAATTTTTGGTTAGTGATTTTCAAACCGCGGTTTTTAAGTAAACGTCCAAGTGATGCTGCGTTGATACCTTTACCTAAAGAAGAGACGACGCCGCCTGTAATGAAAATATATTTTGTCATGTGTAGTGCCTCCATTTATTCTTTTTCCATGCTTGTAGGGTCGATATAAAATCAAAAAAGCGCCCCGTTTGTAGCGTAACTACAATAAGGAGCGCGTATACACGAATTTATGTGTCCTTTTCAGGAGCCCATCCAAATCTTATATTTTTGGGCACTAAAAGTCAAGTCCAATTATTTCTCTTCCTCGTACTCTTCGTCGTACTCTTCGTCTTCTTCTTCGTCCTCGTCATCTTCTTCGATATCGAGTTCTACTTCAGGAATAACTTCCAGGTCGTCATCAGGATCGATTAAATCTTCCTCGAGTTCGACTACTTCCTCTTCTTCGTCTTCCTCGTCGTCTACGTCATCTTCTTCGCCGAGCTCTACGTATTCTTCATCGAAGATTTCTTCTTCGTCATCATCTTCTTCAATATCTTCTTCATCATAATCTTTTTTCTTCTTTTTCTTCTTGCGTACTTTTACGACAGGCGCTGTTTCTTCTACGAGCTGATCAACTGGATACCATTCGCGCAAGCCCCAACGGTTGTCTTGGATCGCAAGGAATCTGCCATCGATGTTCAGGTCTGTATAAAACTGAAGGAGTTTTGCCTTCAATTCTTTCTCGGATATACCTGTAAGTTTACGGAACTCTTCCATTAATTCCGCTAACGTGAGGGATTCACGTCGTTCTGTTAGTACTTGGTGCGTAATGTTGATTAATGATTCTTCCAACAATTCTTCTTTTGTCATGTCATGGATATTCAATGTATGGCACGTCCTTTCTTCTATCAATCACACGCGGAACCGACCAAGTCAGTGAATGATTTGGCCGATCGACGTTTTTTATCTTGTAGCGTATAAGCATAGTGTACATTATATACGTTATTTCTACCAATATGCTACATTCTTTTACTTCTCTTTATATTTCTATACTCAATAATGGTCAAATACCCCAGGTAGACCGCCCCAATGGTGAAGGGGATTACGCCGAGTCCGCTGTTGTAGAAGATGAGTGTGAGTGTAATTAAGAGAGCTATTATGATTGCATGATAGTACCATCTCACATTCAGCACGTCCCTTTTCATTGTTGTTCTCATTATACTAATTAACTTACTAAATTATCCACTTTGATGAAGAATGAATTATAAGCAGCTGGTTTAGTTTCATAGGATACTTGATATTGAGTGGTCGGAATGGCTGTTGGGGTGGGGATTTGCGCTTCGGAGGGGACGCTTTTCCTGAGGGCTCGCGGTGAGCTGATCCTCTAGGAGTCGCCCCTCCTACGCGCCAATCCCTTGCAAGCTGAGTGGGTGACAGTTATTGTTGCCCATTGAAGTTGCGCTTGTGACTGGTTTAGTACGTATCATTTACACTCACTCTGGCCTTAAATTTAACTATTGCTAGGGACATTACTATTTCACACACTAGCGACAGTGAGTGACACATATTGTGACTTATCAAGTCAGTTTCGTAATCTATTCAGCACTTGAATATTATTAAGTTCAAGGACAACAATAATTTACACTCCGTAGCCAGTGAATATTCTATGTTTTTCACTCTCTACATAAGGACTGCAACCCCAGCTGCCCCTGAAACGCGTCCCTAGCTGGAGTTGCAATCCCACGCAATCAGCCCATGCACCTATACTTTGAATTTGAATTCCACCTTAACCCCATGCAAAAAGAGGATGCCGCCAGAAGTGATGGCTTCTGTGGCATCCCCTCTGAGATGCAATTACATATTACGGCGGTACTGCCCGCCTACTTCGTAAAGCGCATTGGTAATTTGTCCAAGGCTCGCTACTCGCACCGTCTTCATCAACTCAGCGAAGACGTTGCCTCCTGTGATCGCTACTTCTTGAAGATCAGCAAGCGCTTGTTCTGCTTCGTCAGCATGCTTGGCTTGGAAAGCGCGCAAGTTGGTAATTTGTGACTCTTTTTCTTCTTGTGTTGCACGTGCCAATTCCATATTATCGATATCTTCCTCAGATGGTGGATTCGGATTCACGTACGTGTTGACGCCGATGATTGGTAGCTCACCTGAGTGCTTTTTCATTTCGTAATACATGGACTCTTCTTGGATTTTTCCGCGCTGGTACTGTGTCTCCATAGAGCCAAGTACACCGCCACGATCATTTAGTCGATCGAATTCTTGTAATACCGCTTCTTCCACGAGACTTGTCATTTCTTCGATAATGTAAGCCCCTTGAAGCGGATTTTCGTTCTTCGACAAGCCGTGTTCTTTCATAATGATCATCTGAATTGCCATCGCACGACGAACAGATTCTTCTGTCGGTGTCGTAATGGCTTCGTCGTAAGCATTTGTGTGCAGCGAATTACAGTTATCTTGCAAAGCCATCAATGCCTGCAATGTTGTGCGGATGTCGTTGAAATCGATTTCCTGCGCATGCAAACTACGACCCGATGTTTGGATATGGTATTTCAATTTTTGGCTGCGTTCATTGGCTCCGTATTTATCACGCATCGTAACTGCCCAAATGCGACGTGCCACGCGACCGATGACCGTATATTCGGGATCGAGTCCATTTGAGAAGAAGAACGACAGATTCGGTGCAAAGTCGTCGATGTGCATACCGCGACTCAAGTAATATTCGACATACGTGAAGCCGTTTGCGAGTGTGAACGCTAGCTGCGAAATCGGATTCGACCCTGCCTCTGCGATATGATAGCCCGAAATCGACACCGAATAATAATTACGAACTTTTTTATCAATGAAGTACTGCTGGATATCACCCATTAGACGCAATGCAAATTCTGTAGAGAAGATGCATGTATTTTGCCCTTGGTCTTCTTTTAGAATATCCGCTTGGACGGTTCCACGAACTGTTTGGAATGTCATTTCACGGACTTCAGTGAACTCTTCCACAGTGAGTGTCCGGCCAAGCTCTTCTTCTTTTTTACGCACTTGCTGATCGACAGCTGCATTCATGAACATCGCTAGAATAATCGGTGCCGGTCCATTGATGGTCATGGAAACGGACGTCATAGGTGAACACAGATCAAAACCGTCATAGAGCTTTTTCATATCTTCTAGTGTACAAATGCTCACACCCGATTCGCCGACTTTTCCGTAGATGTCAGGACGCTCGTCAGGGTCTTCCCCGTATAATGTGACAGAATCAAACGCTGTAGATAGACGTTTCGCGTCGTCATCTTTTGATACGTAGTGGAAACGACGGTTCGTACGTTCAGGTGTCCCTTCTCCAGCGAACTGACGGCGTGGATCTTCACCTTCGCGTTTGAATGGGAAGACGCCTCCAGTGTACGGGAATGAACCTGGAACATTTTCACTATAGATAAAACGTAAAATTTCACCATAGTCTTTGTATTGCGGCAAGACTACTTTCGGAACCTTCAAGCCAGAAAGACTTACAGTATTGAGCGACGTACGGATTTCTTTGTCGCGGATTTTCACTACATATTCATCCTGCTTGTAAGATTCTTTCAAAGACTCCCAGTTTTTCAGAGCTCGCTTGGATTCGCTTGTTAGTTGTTCTTCGACGCCTTCTTTTAAGCTATTCAATGAGTCTAGTAACGCTTCATTAGAATCGCTTTCTTTCACTGCTTCGATCGCACCTTCCAACTGGAACATCCGACGTGCGAATTCGGCTTGTTGCTTGGATTTCGCATGGTAGTTACGAACAGTGGAAGCGATCTCGCGTAAGTAATGGCTTCGGTCAGGCGGAATGATCACGGTTTGCTTTTGATTCGTCACCAAGTCTGTGTAGCTTGTCGTCCAATCTGAATCTGTTGCGTCGTTGATCTTTTCAATAAGCGCTGCGAAAAGTGTGTTGGTCCCTTTGTCGTTGAACTGGCTTGCGATCGTGCCATAGACAGGCATCGTTTCTAGATCGTTGTCAAATAGTAAATGGCTACGTTGATATTGTTTGCGGACTTGAATTAGCGCATCTTCCGAACCTTTACGCTCGAATTTATTGATAACAATTAAGTCAGCAAAGTCGATCATATCGATTTTCTCGAGCTGTGTCGGTGCACCGAATTCACTCGTCATGACGTACATTGAAACGTCGGAGACATCTGTAATGCGCGCATCTCCTTGCCCGATTCCGCTCGTTTCTACAATAATTAAATCGTAACCAGCTGCTTTCGTGATATCCAATACATCATGGATCGCCGTTGTCAGCTCAGAACGTGAGCCACGTGTTGCTAAACTCCGCATGTACACACGGTTATTAAAGATTGCATTCATGCGAATTCGGTCGCCAAGCAACGCACCACCTGTTTTTTGCTTCGTTGGATCTACAGAAAGAATCGCTACTCTTTTATCAGGGAACTCACGCAAGAAACGACGAATTAATTCATCCGTCAAGGAACTTTTACCTGCTCCACCTGTACCAGTGATACCGAGTACCGGCGTTTGTTTGGACATGGAACGGGCGTGATCGAGTAACTGCTCCGCTGCTTCATCTTTTTTCATATGCTTTTCTTCTACGTAGGTAATTAAATTGGCTAAGATACCTGGTGTTTCGGCTGTCAACTGCTCCAGATTGGCCTCTTCGCTTTCGGGAGTCGTGGAGAAATCCGATAATTCCATGATTTTATTGATCATACCTTGTAGACCTAGTTTTCGACCGTCTTCCGGTGAAAAGATCCATTCGATGCCATACTCATGCAACTCTTTGATTTCTTTCGGGATGATGACTCCTCCACCACCGCCGAATATTTTAATATGGGAAGCGCCTCTTTCTTTCAGCAAGTCATGCATGTATTTGAAATACTCCACGTGGCCACCTTGATAGGATGACATGGCAATTCCTTGCACATCTTCTTGGATGGCAGCGTTTACAACTTCCTCAACGGATCGATTATGTCCGAGATGAATAACTTCCGCTCCGGTTGACTGTAAAATTCTACGCATGATATTGATGGATGCATCATGCCCGTCGAATAAACTAGATGCCGTCACGAAACGAATATGGTGTTTCGGTTGATAAATTTCTGTGGTTACCATTTGTCTTCCACCTTCCGTACATGCTGACTACCGCCACGAAATTTTTCGTGGCAGAGTCCGCAAGTTAGTTACTTCTCTACACCTTTAATAAGTAGATCAGTTTGTACTCTCGTATAGTGTTCTAACGTATATTGTTTACGCAACGCCCATCTTCGGAACGACCACATTTGGCCAGATACGAGGATGTGGTGTGCGGTCAATGATACTTCATCCCGTCCAATGCGAAGATTCCCAGCTTCCATGCATTTACGAATAATGGTCTCAAATTGTTCAACCATTTCCAGTTCTTTCGTGAGTACGTAACGAAGTGCTTCGCTAGGTAACGACTTCGACTCCTGATACATGACGAGGAATTCATCCGACATTTGATCGATGACTTCATAATACCGTGCAATCGCCACACGTAGCCCTTCTACCGTGTTGTCATTGTTGTCGAGCTCAGACAGGCGAACTTTCACTTCATTGTAAATATTGTCACAGACGAGATACAGGACGTCTTCCTTTGTCCGAATATACTCGTACAATGTGCCAATACTGAAGCCCGCTTCTTTGGCGATTTCACGTGTAGTCGTCCTGTGGAATCCTTTATCGATAAATAATTTCACAGCGCCCCGGCTAATTTGTTCACGTCGCTTCTGAATGAGTTCTTCATCTTTGACGGTAGATTTCACTTCATGTTTGGGCATTGCATAGACCTCCTGTTATTTCGTCAGCATACGCGAGATGACGAGACGTTGAATTTCTTGTGTACCTTCATAGATTTGCGTGATTTTCGCATCACGCATATAGCGCTCTACTGGATAATCTTTTGTATAACCGTAGCCGCCGAATACTTGAACCGCTTCTGTTGTGACTTTCATCGCTGTGTCACCAGCCATTAGTTTCGCCATAGCAGAGGCTTTACCGTACGGCAGGTCATTCGATTCGAGCCATGCTGCCTGGTATGTTAACAGACGAGATGCTTCTGTCGCTGTCGCCATATCCGCTAGTTTGAAGCTGATGCCTTGATTGGCTACGATCGGCTTGCCGAATTGTACACGTTCTTTTGAATAATCGACTGCCGCATCCAATGCGCCTTGTGCGATTCCTACTGCTTGAGCAGCGATTCCGTTACGTCCACCGTCGAGCGTTTTCATCGCGATAATGAAACCATCGCCTTCTTCTCCTAGAAGATTTTCTTTCGGTACGCGACAGTTATCCAGTACGACTTCTGTTGTCGGAGAGGAACGAATGCCCATTTTCTTCTCTTTCTTTCCTACAGAGAATCCTTCAAATGTACTTTCTACAATGAATGCGCTTGTTCCTTTATGTTTGGATTCTGGATCCGTTACAGCAAAGACGATATATGTGTCAGCGATTCCGCCATTCGTGATGAAGATTTTCGAGCCATTTAGCACGTAGTCGTCACCATCAAGCTTCGCTGTCGTTTTCATTCCCCCTGCGTCTGATCCTGAGCCTGCTTCTGTTAGGCAGTACGCTCCCATCTTCGAACCTTCAGCCAGTGGGCGTAAGTATTTTTGTTTTTGTTCTTCGTTGCCGTATTTGAATAGTGGCCATCCTGCTAGTGATGTGTGTGCGGATAGGACGACGCCTGTAGATGCACAGACACGGGATAGTTCTTCTACTGCGATGACGTACGCTAGGAAGTCGCTGCCGATGCCGCCATATTCTTCTGGCCATGGAATGCCTGTGAGTCCGAGTTCGGCCATCTTGTGGAAAATGTCCATGTCGAAGGTTTCGTCTTCGTCTCGTTGTGCTGCGGTTGGTGCTACTTCCTTTTGTGCAAAGTCGCGTACCATTTTTCTGATCATTTCGTGTTCTTCTGATAATTTAAAGTCCATTTTTTCTCCCACCCTTTTGTTTGTTTGGTTACTGAAAATTTCAATGAAATAGTGAAGCTTGATGCTGGCTTATGCTTGGGGATTGGAGCTCCAGAAGGGGACGCTTTCCGGAAGGCGTGGCCTACTCGAATGCAACCTGTAAAAGTGCATGCTCCCAACGCTTCGCTTTTACTCGCAAAAGCCGTCCTTCGCCACGGCTCTCGCTGATCCCCAGGAGTCGCCCCTTCTTCCGCTCCAATCCCTACCTACATCTTGTTGAAGCAAACTGACATCATTAAATTTGTAAGTTGTTGTGAATCAATCACAGCCGTAGTTTGTGCTAACCGCGCCATGCGCTCCCCTAAGCGCTTCTACCTTTAGTTTGTTAGGTGTTTGGCGATGACGACTCTTTGGATTTCGCTTGTGCCTTCGTAGATTTGGCATACTTTGGCGTCGCGGAAGTAGCGTTCTACTGGGTAGTCTTTGGTGTAGCCGTAGCCACCGAATACTTGGACGGCTTCTATGGAGTTGTCTACGGCTGCTTGGGATGCGAATAGTTTGGCCATGGAGGCTTCTTTGCCACATGGTTTGTCTTCTGAACGTAGCCAAGCTGCGCGGTAGACTAGTAATCTGGCTGCTTCTGTTGCGGTCGCCATGTCGGCTAGCTTAAATCCTATACCTTGGTTGGCTGCGATCGGTTTGCCGAATTGTTCGCGTTCTTTTGCGTAGGCGACGGCGGCTTCTAGTGACGCTTCTGCTATGCCCAGTGCTTGAGCAGCGATGCCGATTCGTCCAGCGTCAAGGTTGGCCATAGCGATTTTGAAGCCGTTTCCTTCTTCACCTAGTCTATTTTCCACCGGTACTTTCATATTGTCGAAGCTGAGTGCGACGGTTCGTGAACCGTGTAGTCCCATTTTCTTTTCGTCTTTCCCTACAGATAATCCCGGTGTGTTTCGGTCGACGATGAATGCGGTAATGCCGTATGTACCTTTTTCAGGAGCCGTGTTAGCAAATACGATGTAAACGTCCGCTTCCCCACCGTTTGTGATGAATATTTTGGAGCCGCTGATCACGTAGTGGTCGTCGACTCGCTTCGCTTTCGTTTTCAATGAACCTGCATCTGATCCGGACGATGCTTCTGTCAGGCAGAAGGCACCGAGATACTCGCCAGATGCCATTTTTGGTAAGTAGCGATTCTTTTGTTCTTCCGTGCCGAAGTAAAGGATTGGATTCATTCCAACAGAAGTATGGACAGACAACACGACGCCCATGACGGCGCTGACTTTCGATAGTTCGTGAATCGCGATGATATATGACAAGAAGTCCATCTCTGAACCTCCATACTGTTCAGGCGCTGTAATGCCCATCAATCCAAGCTCGCCCATTTTCTCTAGTAGTTCACGTGGAAACTCTCCATCTTCCATCCGGGGAATCCAAGGTTCGATCTCGTTCTTTGCGAAATCACGAACCATTTGGCGCATCATCTGTTGTTCTTCTGTTAATATAAAATCCATCCTTTTCACCTCTTACTTTCCACTTAATTCAATTATTCGTATGAATAGAAACCGCGTCCTGTTTTCTTGCCGTACCAACCCGCTTTGACGTATTTACGCAGCAACGGGCATGGACGGTATTTCGAGTCGCCGAATCCTTCATACAGCGTTTCCATAATGTAGAGACATGTATCGAGTCCAATGAAATCTGCTAGTTGCAGAGGTCCCATCGGATGATTCATTCCCATTTTCATGACATCATCAATGGCTTCTTTCGTCGCAACACCTTCGTATAATGTGAAGATGGCTTCGTTGATCATCGGCATCAATACACGGTTTGCAACAAACCCTGGCGCGTCATTCACTTCAACTGGTGTTTTGCTGAGCTTTTTCGTCATCTCTTCGACGGCTTCATAGACATCATCATCTGTAGCAAGGCCACGAATGACTTCGACAAGCTGCATGACCGGTACTGGATTCATGAAGTGCATGCCAATGACCTTCCCTGGACGTTTAGTAGCTGCACCGATTTCCGTGATAGGCAACGAAGATGTGTTCGTTGCCAATATCGTGTGTTCTGGTGTGATTTCATCGAGCTCCGCAAAGATCTTTGTTTTGATTGCCATATTTTCAACTGCCGCTTCGATGACGATGTCGGCATCTTTGGCATTTTGCATATCCAGTGATTTCGTGAAGCGACCAAGCACTGCTTCTTTTTCTTCTTCTGTCATACGTCCTTTTTCCACGTTGCGCGCTAAGTTTTTCGTGATGACTTTAAAACCTCGGTCGTATGCTTCTTCATTGAGGTCGTGAAGAGTTACTTGATAGCCCGCCTGTGCGCAGACTTGAGCAATTCCTCCGCCCATTTGTCCTGCACCGATTACGAATACTTTTTCAATTGTCATCTGGAATGCCCCCGATCAGTTAGTTTTTGGTACTTCGATCATGATGGCATCGCCTTGACCGCCACCTGAACAGATTGCTGCGATTCCGATTCCACCGCCACGACGTTTTAATTCATTTGCCAGTGTCAGAACGACACGCGCTCCGCTTGCACCGATTGGGTGTCCTAGTGCGACTGCGCCACCATTAACGTTCACTTTTTCTTCGTCCAGTCCAGCGATTTGTGAGCTCGCAAGCGCAACGACTGCGAATGCTTCATTGATTTCATATAGATCAATGTCGTCCGCTGTTTTACCTGTTTTCTCAAGTAACGCTTTGATGACGTGGCCTGGTGTTTCAGGGAAACGTTCCGGTTCGATAGCAACTTCCGCGTGGCCTAGAATCACAGCAAGTGGTTCTTTGCCTTGCTTCTTCGCTTCGTCTTCATTCATTAACACTACCGCACATGCGCCATCGTTAATGCCAGGTGCGTTTCCAGCCGTGACACTGCCTTCTTTGCCGAAAGCTGGGCGTAGTTTCGCCAACGCTTCAAGTGAACTGCCTCTACGTGGGCCTTCATCTTCTGTCACAACGACTGGATCGCCTTTGCGCTGTGGAATGCTGACGCCAACGATTTCCTCTTCAAATAATCCATTATCCATCGCTGCAAGTGCGCGTTCATGACTACGTAACGACCATTCGTCCTGCGTTTCACGGCTTACAGAGAAGTCGTTTGCTGTGCTGTTTCCGTATGTGCCCATGTGGACATTGCCTTCAGAGAATGAACACGTCAATCCATCGTAAATCATGCCATCTACCAATGTGCTATCGCCCATTTTCAAACCTGAACGAACATTTGCATAGTACGGTGCGTTGGTCATTGATTCCATACCACCCGCGACAATCGTTGTCTCATCCCCAAGACGGATCAACTGATCAGCAAGTGTGATACTGCGCATTCCGGAAGCGCATACTTTGTTGATTGTTTCCGTTTTGACGCCGTACGGAATACCGCCTTTAACAGCTGCTTGGCGAGAAGGAATCTGGCCTTGCCCTGCTTGTAAAACCGTCCCCATGATGACTTCGTCTACTTGATCGCCTTGTACTCCAGCCCGTGCAAGCGCTTCCTTAATAGCGATACCACCAAGATCACTTGCCGTTTGTGATTGTAATGCACCGCTTAATTTTCCAAATGGTGTTCTAGCACCTTGTAAGATTACTGTTCTCATTTTCCTATTCCCCCTAGTAGTTTACTGACTGAACGCTCGCTCGATATCTTACTACTAAATAAGAGGGCGTATAGACCCTCTTATTAATAGTTCATTCAATTGTTAGCGTTTTAGATATCTTAATTGTACGGTATTGACACGATATTCGCAATAATTTTAATCTTGTTTTCTATCGTCGGTTTCCGGTGTTCCATCCCCTGTTTCAACCGTTACAGCTAACTCAGGTTCTAAAATCCCTTCCTCCAACTCTACTACTTCTTCAGTTTCAACGACTGTTTGGTGTTCTCCAAAGATCGAGCGTTCCAATAGTTCAGCAATATCGTATGTGCCGACTTGTTCTTCGACTTCAACGGCTTTCGTTCCGTCAGACAACATCGTCAAGCAATACGGACAACCTGATGAAATGATTCCTGGGCTCACTTCAAGCGCTTGTTCAGTACGTGCTACGTTGACGCGCTGGCCTGTATCTTCTTCCATCCACATCATACCGCCACCTGCTCCACAGCACATACCGTCTTCACGGTTACGTTCCATCTCCACCAACTGAACGCCTGGAATAGCTTTAAGAATTTCTCTCGGCTGATCATAGACATCATTATAGCGACCTAGATAACAAGAGTCGTGGAATGTAATGACTTCATCGATTTCATACTTCGGTACTAGCTTGCCTGCCATAACTAGTTCGTGTAGCAACTCGGTATGGTGTTTGACGATGACTTGCAGTCCGAAATCAGGATATTCATTTTTGAAGATATTATAGGCGTGCGGATCGACCGTCACAATTTTCGAGACGTTCGCTTTTTCGAATTCCGCGATATTCGCTGTTGCGAGCTCTTGGAATAAGAATTCATTTCCGAGGCGACGTGGTGTGTCTCCGGAGTTCTTCTCTTTATTACCAAGAATCGCGAAGCTCACACCGGCTTCATTCAATAAATGCGCGAATGATAGAGCGATCTTCTGTGAGCGGTTATCAAACGCTCCCATAGAACCAACCCATAGTAAGTATTCAAAGTCTTCTCCAGCTTTTTTCGCTTCTTTTACTGTCGGGATGTGCAAGTCTGGACGTGCGTCTCTCCAGTTTTCTTTCTCTTTACGGTTAAGGCCCCACGGATTCCCTTGACGTTCGATGTTCGTCATCGCGCGCTGAGCATCCGGGTTCATCTTCCCTTCCGTCATCACAAGATAACGACGAAGATCGATAATTTTATCTACGTGTTCATTCATTACCGGACACTGATCTTCACAGTTACGGCACGTCGTACATGCCCAAATTTCTTCTTCCGTGATGACGTCACCGATCAATGAAGGATTGTAGAGTTCGTCCATTGTCATTCCCTCTGCCGTAGCAGCGAGGGCCAATTGATTTCCTTGTGAGTTTTTGAACATTAGTTGAGGTACCCATGGCTGTTGCTTCGTCATGATGGCACCTGTGTTTGTTAGATGATCACGTAGCTTTGTAATTAAGTCCATCGGCGACAGCATTTTACCTGTACCCGTTGCTGGACACATATTTGTACAACGTCCACATTCTACACATGCATAGAAGTCAATCATTTGCGCTTGTGTGAAGTCCGTGATCTTGCCTACACCAAGTGGTGGCATGTCCTCTTCGTCTTCAATTTCTTCAAGTGCTTCAAAATCGATCGGCTTCAAACGTCCCGCGTGATCTAAACGGTGGAAATACACGTTCGCCGGACCTGCGATCAAGTGCGCATGCTTAGATTGTGGTACATACACTAGGAACGTCAGCAATGTCAGTAAGTGTACCCACCAACCGACAAAGAATATCGTCACAGCTACGCCTGTCGGAACCGCGCTGAATACAGTGGCGATGATCGATGCCATTGGCTCTGTCCATGTAGTGCCTTCATTGTGCCAAATCATGTTCGCACCGTTAGCTACCAGTGTGGAAAGCATAAGTAGTCCAATAAATATAAGAACTAGACCGGATTTCCAGCCGCGCTTTAGACGAACTAGCTTCTCCATGTAACGACGATAGAATGCCCATACGACCGCTACTAGGATAACGAATACAACAATTTCCTGGAAGAATGTAAATGCCGGATACAACGGACCAAGTGGTAGATGTGATCCTGGCTTTAAACCTTTCCAAATCAAATCAATTGCACCAAATTGCACGAGTAGGAAGCCATAAAAGAACATGACGTGGATAGCCCCACTCTTTTTATCTTTCAATAGTTTCTTTTGTCCAAATACATACACCCAAATTTTCTTCAGACGCGCTTTGACGTCATTATCGAATTCTTCTTTTCTCCCCAGTCGGATGAATTCGTAGCGAGTTTTTAATAGGTATAGGAATAGACCCAAGCCGTATAAGACGACTGCTACAAATAATATCCAGTTTGCGATGAGTAGTATATTCATCTCTTATTCCCCTTCCATTTCTTCTACTTGAGATCCCCTTTGAGAAACCGCTTTCAATAATATTCTATATATAGTGTAATAATGAATGATCATTCAGTCAACTGTTTTTGAAAGTTTATTTTTTATTTTCTTACTATGGCTGAAAGACCTTTTTGTCAAGCAATTATTTATTTATTATAATAATTCCCTCATCTAAACCTACTAGTATAGGCTTGATCGTATTGTAAATTTAATTTACCACTCTATATAGGACGCAGATCTGTTCTAAATTAGCGAAAATGTACTCACTACACGTCTAGCATATTAGTAGTATCCGATCAGTTGGAATGTTCTAACTTTATTGTATAACAATATAGCAAATTCGTCTATTTCATGATAACGTTTTCATAATGTGTTGCTAGCATCGGAAAGGAGTTTTCATTATGTATCGATTGTATGCGCGATTATTTCAAAAAGGACTCAAAGCGGGAATGGATCATTTACCTTGGAGGGAGCCTGAGCTGCTAGTTGGACCTGGTAGCTTGGAAAATCTTGCAGGAAAAGTGAAAAGTCTTGGAATACACAGCGTGCTCATAATTACAGATCGCGAAATTGCGAAACTCGGCTTGTTAGACGTCATGCTAGTCGGTCTCCATTCACTTGGAATCAAATACTTAGTGTATGACCAAACTGTCGCGAATCCCACGATCATTAATATTGAAGAAGCACGGAGATTATACGTTGCGAATGAATGCGAAGCACTCATTGCGTTCGGCGGCGGTTCTCCGATTGATTGTGCAAAAGCAGTGGGTGCGAGAATTGCGAGACCCGAGAAACAGATTCCCGAGTTGAAAGGTTTATTCCATGTACGGAAGCAAATCCCTACGTTATTCGCGGTACCGACGACAGCGGGAACTGGAAGTGAAGCCACGCTTGCCGCTGTCGTGACGAATAGTAAGACACATGAGAAGTATGCGATCAATGATACATCACTGATCCCCCACTACGCTGTACTTGATCCATTGTTGACGATGAAATTGCCGCCAGCGATTACCGCCGCTACTGGAATGGATGCGTTAACGCACGCGGTGGAAGCATATATTGGGAATAGTAATACAACTGAAACGTGGAAAGATAGCCGTGAAGTAGTGCAGTTGGTATTCGCTAACTTATATGAAGCGTATCGTAATGGAGATAATTTGATCGCGCGAACGAATATGCAACGGGCTTCTTATTTGGCTGGCAAAGCATTTACTCGAGCGTATGTTGGAAATATCCACGCTATTGCACACACACTCGGTGGATTTTACAGCATGCCACACGGATTAGCGAACGCGATTATTTTACCACACGCACTCGAGTATTACGGCAAATGTGTACACGAACCGCTTTCCGAGTTAGCTGATCTAATCGGCATTACACATCATTCGGATACGAAGCAAATGAAAGCCGAGAAGTTTATTGAGGAAATTCGGGCGTTGAATCATGCAATGAATATTCCGAAGCAAGTGGATGGAATTATGGTTGAGGATATTCCTTTGATGGTTAAACGTGCCTCCGCGGAAGCGAATCCGCTGTATCCTGTGCCGAAGATTTTGAGTAAGAGAGAGTTTACGGAGTTGTATGATGTGATTCGGGTTTGATGAGGTTGTTTGGATTGAGCGGTTGGGCTTCGGCATTGAGCGGATACGTGGGCGGATTGAGCGCTTGGGCTTTGGCATTGAGCGGATACGTGGGCGGATTGAGCGCTTGGGCCTTGGTATTGAGCGGATACGCGGGCGGATTGAGCGCTTGGGCTTTGGCATTGAGCGGATACGTGGGCGGATTGAGCGCTTGAGCCTTGGTATTGAGCGGATACGCGGGCGGATTGAGCGCTTGGGCTTCGGCATTGAGCGGATACGCGGGCGGATTGAGCGCTTAGGCCTCGGTATTGAGCGGATACGCGAGCGGATTGAGCGCTTAAGCCCCGGCATAGAGCGAATACACCAACACATTGAGCCCCACACGAAAAACAAGGCCCCCTGGCATTAACCAGGGGGCCTTGTTTATTCATGATCATTTATCCTTTTTCTCGTTCGTGCGGAATACTTTTGCGCTGCGGACGTATTCATTGTCTGAAATGCCGAGACGGGCGTTCACGATGCGTGCTGCTACGAATAGGTAGTCCGATAGACGGTTCAAATAGCGTCCAACGACTGGCGATACGTCGTCTGCTGCGTTCATCAGTGTGACAGTTACACGTTCTGCGCGGCGTGTGACGGTACGTGCGATGTGTAATGTTGCCGCAGCTGGTGAGCCGCCCGGCAGGATGAAGCGTTCTAGTTCGGGTGCTTCTTCCATCAGCTTATCAATTCGGTTTTCGAGAACTGTGATCGGTTCTTCGTCGAGTTTGTAATGGCGTTCTTTCATAACGTTGGCTAAGTCGCCGCCACCGTCGAATAATTCATTTTGGATCGTCTCGAGATCAGTCAGGATATCTGCAAACTTCTCTCCATCAAGTTCTGTCATAGCTTTACCAATGAATGAATTCAGTTCATCGATCGTGCCATATGCTTCGACGCGTAAGTCATCTTTTGCGACGCGCCCACCAATTAAGCTAGTCGTTCCTTTGTCGCCAGTCTTCGTATAGATTTTCATTTCACTTCACTCCTTTAATTGTTTGAGGAATTCCATACCAAATTCTTGTGACAGTTGTTGCTTCTGCAAATAATTGCTGGTACAGACGGCCGCATCGATCGCGGAGTTCTCGTTGCTGTGCATCGAGCGGGACAATGCCCCGCCCCATTTCCGTCAAAATGAAAACGGTGTTCGGTCCGCTAATCTCGCGTACTGTGTTGCTAGCTTCTTTTTCTGTTATGTCAGTAGTCATCAGCCACTCGTGTATATCCGTTATAACGAGTGATTCACCGGGTTTAGCGGTCGCTGTTGTATCCATTGTACAGAAACATGCCGGCGAATCGCCAATCCAACGTCTCACATAGTCCGTTTTGCCGTTATAGGCACCTCCGATAAAGACGTGCATGGCTTCCCCTCCCTGAATTCTTCCGCGCTAGCCCATTCGAGTTGCCAAATAGATCCGTTCGTTACGTTCCAGTCCCAAAATGAACGATTGTCTTGCGCGAATGTATCCAGCACGACCCGGATCACACCGCCATGTGTCACGACGACTGCTTCATTTGGCAATTCAGCTAGCGCTTCCAACACGCGTGACTTTACTTGTTGCAATGTTTCCCCGTTGCGAGGTGGTGTGTTCCACGCATCGTCTAGCCAGTTGCGATAGTCGGGGTCATTTTTCAATTGATCATACGTCTGCTCTTCAAAGTCACCGAAATTACATTCTCGCCAGCGTGGATCTGCTGTAAAGTTGATGTTCGGAAAATAAATGGCCGCTGTTTGACGAGTTCTAATTAAATCACTACCCGTTACTTGTTGAACTGGCACTGGAAAATCAATGGCTTCTCCTTCTTTTGCAACCAAGCCGCTATCTGTCCACCCACAATAGACTTTTTGTGCATTCGCAGTTGTTTTTAAATGGCGAATGAGAAATATACGATAAGGACGAACCATAAGACCACCTCCATTCCTTCAATGAATGCCCCGCATAAATCCCCGGTGACACCGCCGAAATGTTTGATCGTCCAGCGATGGTAAAACCAGATGGCCAAACAGATGACGATTAGGATCACGGGGAGTAATAAAATAGCGTGGAATTGAATACTTAACAAAATAATTGTTACGAAGCTGGTGGTGCTCGATGCGACTAGCATCCGCCCGCGTAGGAAATGTTGTTTAAAAAAGAATGCAATGCCACTTGGTTTCGCGGTTTTCGTTAAGGTATAATACCCTACTAATGCGGCACGAGAGAGAATCGGCACTGCCACGAGCAACGCCCAACCGTTTACAAGCTGTAGAATTTCAATGAACAAGCCGATTTTCAAACAGAGTAACACGAGTAACGATAGCGTCCCGAATGCCCCGAGTCGTGGATCATCCATGATGGTCAGACGTTTTTCACGATCTTGATAGGAAAAGAATGCATCACCTAGATCTGCAAAACCATCTACATGCAAGCCGCCAGTCGCAATAAGTCCCGCCAACAAAATAAGTACCGCTGCAAGGAAACTATTGAAATCACTCATGATATACGCAACGCCCGCCAGCAGTAGACCGATTCCTCCACCGACAAACGGCAGCGCGATGTACATGCCCGATACTTCTTTTTTCCCTAGCGGCAGTTCTTTATGAACAGGTAGCGACGTGAAAAATTGGAGCGCTAATAAAATGCTATTCATCTTCTCGCTCCTTTACGCCAAAATAGATTGAACGAATGGCCAGTCGATATGTTGCTTGACGTGTGCCGCCCATTGTTCGTATACGTCAACACCTTCCGTTGCAGGAAGCGTGGCACGATCCATATCCTCTTCTGGAATCCCGTGATTTTCCAAGACAGGAATGACACCCGCAACCGGAATTCCGGTGTATTGTTCAATAAATTTCACTCCCTCTTTAAAATAAGAAGCGTCTCCGTAAAATTTATTGATGATAATTCCTTTGACACGCCGACGTCTTTCTTCTGACAGAAGTTGAAGCGTGCCGACAATCGATGCAAACGCACCGCCTTTAGAAATGTCTGCGACTAGTATGACAGGCACATCCGCCAGTTCCGCGACGCGCATATTGGTTAGTTCACGGTCCATTAAATTTACTTCAGCGATACTCCCTGCTCCTTCGATAATTAGCGTATCGTAGTGATCGGCTAAATAGTCTAGCGCTTGTTGAATCGTTTTCAGACCTTTGTCGAACCACTCCTTACGAAAAGTTTGCCCCTCTATCGTCTCAAGCGGGACGCCCATCAGTAGAACGTCAGCCTCCATGTTTTCTTGCGGCTTCATCAAAATCGGATTCATTTCAACGATCGGTTGTGTGCGGGCGGCTTGTGCTTGCTGGAACTGGGAGCGGCTTATTTCACGTCCGTCTGCTAATGTCTCAGAGAAGCCGGACATATTTTGTGATTTGAAAGGGGCTACCTGGACACCTTCATTCGCAAGCAGTCGGCATAGCGCAGTGCAAATCATCGTTTTACCAACGTCTGACGCAGTGCCAACGATCATTACTCCGTTCATATACGTTCTCGTTTCCAAACGATGGGCATGCCGTGATCCATTTCCACTGCGTGATCAGCAAACTCCACCAGTTGTTGATGAAGCATGCCGATCGTTTGGCGGTAGATTTCCGTCTCTTTTTCGTAATGCGGCCACTCATCGAGGACTTCATTTGACACGATGACTAGATGAGAGACGATTTCTTTCATTTGCTTTAACGTCTGCAGTAATTGTTCTTGTTTTTGTTCCAGACAGCCTGGTCGTTGAACGCACGGAGCACCTTCTTCGTACCCTTCATACATTTCATTGGCGAGCCACGTAGTGAGGCAATCCCATAATACGAGATCGCCTGGCTTTAGAAGCGGCAACACTTCATGAAGGTTTTTCGGTTGCTCAATTGTGTGCCAATTGGCTTGTTGACGATCTTCTTTATGTTGCTGAATCCGATGCTTCATCTCTTCATCGGCTGCTACACCGGATGCGATGTAGACGAGGCGACTTGCCGTTTGACTCGTCAACAGACGTTCTGCATACGCACTTTTCCCACTGCGCGCACCGCCACTGACGAATGTTAGTGTTGCTTGAACCATTGATCCATCGCCTCCCGCAGTGTATCCATCATCGGTTCGGACTTCATGCCGATCCGTAACCAGCGCCCATCCATCCCGCGGAAGTTTTCAGAGTGACGCAAGACGATGCCTTGTTTCAATAAATCTTGATATAGCTTCTTCGCCTCTTGCTGAGGTTTCATGACGAGGTAGTTTGCCGAAGAATTGAGTACTTCACAGCCATGTGAGCGCAAGAACTGGGTCATCTTCACGCGCTCCATTTGCGCATGTGAAATCGCCTGTTGACGATACGTTTTTTCCTTCAGACATAGTACACCGATTTCAGCAGCGAGTCCGTTGACATGCCAATGGGAAGCTCGTTGCGCAAGCGTGTTGATTCGCTCGGAATGGGCAATTAAATACCCAAGGCGGATGCCAGGAATCGCGTACATTTTCGTCATCGAGCGTACAATTAATACATTCGGATAGTTCGCGACATGCGGAATAAAGGACTTTGATTCATCGACGAAATCAATGAATGCTTCATCTAACACCACATCTGTTGAACTCTTCTTAGCTGCGTCTACAATCGTTAGTAGCTCGTCTTTTGAAGGCAACAAGCCTGTCGGATTATTAGGCGTGCACATATACAGCGCATCCGCTTCAGGTAGTGCTTCCAGAATTTGACGCATAGGTAATAGAAATCCTTCTGTTTCATTCGCTTGAAGCGACACGACCTCTGCATCGTTCACTTCGAGCGTGGCACGGTATTCGGAAAAGGTTGGGTCAATTAGGAGAACTCGCTTTCCACGATAGGTGCCTGCTAACAAAGATAGTATGTCCGCAGCCCCATTGCCTACAAGAACTTGTTGTTCGTCCACTTGATGAAATTCCGCAATTGCCGAACGAAACGGCTGACCGTCTGGATCGGGGTAGCTGTTGAGGGTCGAAATCAACGTAGGCCACGCTTCCACTACGGACGATGGAGGTCCTGCCGGATTGCAGTTCTCACTGAAATCGAGCACTTCATCAGGCATCGAGATATTCATGGATGTATATAATCGTTTACTGTTTGCACCGTGTTCAGGCAATCGCATAGAAAATCCCCCCTATTACTGTGCCGAGTGACCAGAAAGTCCAAGACACGACTTGCATTTGATACGTAGCGGAGCGGATATGTTCTTTATTCGCAATGACTGCCGGGCCTAGTACCGCTCGTTCCGATACGACTCCTCGATATGTACTGCGTCCGCCTAATTGGATATTGAGTTGCCAAGCAGTTGCCGCTTCCAAATAGCCGCTATTCGGGCTCATATGTTTTTTGGCATCGCCTAACCAGCCACTCATTCGCTGTGTAAAAGAATGTCCACCTTCATTCGAAGTGAACAATAGAATAAGCAATCCTGTTATTCTAGAAGGAATCCAGTTAAAAAGATCATCCATATGCGCTGAAATTTTTCCGAATGCACGATAACGCTCATCTTTGTACCCGATCATAGAATCGAGTGTATTGACCGCTTTATACAACCACAGGCCCGGTGCCCCTAGCCAGAATGCCCAAAATAAGGGGGCTGTGATGCCATCAGACGTGTTTTCCGAAACTGTTTCAATCGTCGCACGGGCTATCTCACTCTCATCGAGCTTCTCCGTATCCCTGCCGACAATCCAGCTCAGCTTCTCACGCGCTTCGCTTACATCTCCTATCTTCAACGGCTCATAGACTACGAATGCCGCATCACGCAAACTCTTTTGCGCAAGTCCAGCCGCAATGAGTAGCGCTTCGATTGCGATGCCTGCGATTAGATGCAGACGGTATGCGATACTCACGAGCCAGATGACTAGTAGAAATGTCGTCATGCAAATAAGTAACCATAAAATCGCACCTTTTATTGTCCGCATACGCCCTTTATTTAATAGCTTCGTCAAATTACTGATTGTCGTGCCTAGCCATTTGACTGGATGGGGCCAGTTAGGTGGATCACCAATGAACCGGTCGAGCACCATGCCGATCGCAATCGCTATGAAATGCGCTGGGATCATACGTGCTCACCTACTGCTGCTCGATATGAATGAATAGCCCGCACCGTACAGTCATATACCCCTTTACCGATCAACTTTCCGAGTTGCGTAATCGGTCCAGCGTACGGCAAGTATTCCCCTTGCTGTGTCGATGCGATCAGCAAGCTGTCTGTCGAAGTACCGGTAGCGACCGTGCCGGATTCAGGATCCTTTACTCGCTCATCTTGCAGTGCTTTCACTTTCGCTTCCGTTGCGGTAATCAATGCTTGGACGAATGCTTCTTCACTTAATTCGCCATTAATGAATACCCATGTGTTGATCGTCCCTATGTACGGAATATTTTCACGCTGCCACGACTTCGAAACATCGACCGCGTTTCCGACACCTGCTGTCACTGCCACGACAATCGAGCCAAATGGTCCTTCGTATTCTTCCACTTCAACGTGCTCCGGACTAACCGCCGTCATCATCGCAACTGTATCTGTCAAATGATAGCCTAGCGCACGTAAGTATTCCGTATTCTCGCGTTGTACGTCATCGATCATATAATCTGCACGTACACCTCGATTGACGAATGTCCGGTACCAACCAAGCCCCGCATTATGGACCGCTGAAGAAATGGTCTTCAGTGGTTGGTTGGATTGCAACAATACGTGATCTTCACGAATCTTTACGTCTGCTTTCTTCACACTAAACAGCTCCACCTTTTCTTGCAAGTTCGGCAATAGCGTCATTTGAGGTTTCGGCATTTCAGGGTGAGGCTGCGTTTTGACGCGTGCGTCGTACACATGATGAATTTCTTGTTCCAGTACGACGTCTTGCGGCACACCAATTGATGCTACTTCCCCGTTCTTCAGCAGCAATAAGCGATCACAATAGAGTGCGGCCAAATTGATGTCGTGAAATACTGAGATGACCGTGATCCCCTTCTGTCTCGCTTGATTGCGGATCGTATCGAGCAATTGTTGCTGATGCGCGATGTCTAGATGGTTTGTCGGTTCATCCAATAATAAAATAGGTGCTTGCTGGGCGAGTGCTTGGGCAACGAATACACGTTGTTGCTCACCGCCAGATAATAATTCAATAGCGGTATTTTCATATCGCGTGACGCCTGTATAGTTCATCGCTTCTTGCACTGCTTGCTCGTCTAGCTCCGACCAACTCGAAAAAATCCCCGACTGATACGGATAGCGACCGAGAGCGACAGTGTCTTTGACGCTATGAGAAAACGCATGGGCATGAAGCTGTGGCAAGACGGCTACTTGCTGCGCAAATTGCTTTTGAGTATAGGCGCCCGAAGGTTTACCGGCAATCATGACCTTACCGCTTTGTTTCGGCAAAATTCCCGAGATGATTTTCAATAACGTGGATTTTCCGCTACCATTCGGCCCTAATATTCCAAGAACTTCTCCTTTTTCCACGTGGAACGACACATTTCGCACAATCGGTTCTTTGCCGTAGCCCCCCGAAAGATTGTCCACTTGCAACATCTTCACATCGCCCCTTTTCTACGTTGTTTGTAAAAGATATAAGCAAACACCGGAGCGCCAATGAATGCTGTAATGACACCGACCGGTAATTCAGCCGGTGAAATGATCGTTCGTGCCACGAGATCGCAAATGATCAATAAGGAAGCACCGTTACATAGTGATAACGGCAGAACATGACGGTGATCGGACCCCCATAGCATGCGCGTCATATGAGGGACCACTAGACCGACAAAGCCGATGGTCCCAGACACTGCAACAGCAGAACCCGTTAAGACCGAACCACCTAGCAAAATCATCAATTTACGCTGTTTGACATTGACCCCGAGATGATGTGCGCGTTCTTCACCGAATAATAAAGCGTTCAACTCACGGCGATTGAGCCACAGCATGAAGGAACCGATGATGAAAAACGGCAGTACCATCAGAATATAATTCCAACCGCGCATCGATACGCTACCAAGCAGCCACCCAACGATCTGACGGAGTTCTTCTTGCGTTAACGCGATCATCAGCGACAGCACGGAGCCAAGAAATGAACCGAAAATAATACCTGTTAAAATAATCGTTTCCATTTTCATTGACCGATCGACCATTCGAGCGAAACCGATTACTAGAAACATCGTCACGGCGGCACCGATCATACTAAATACAGGTAAGGTGAATGCGCCCAGAACCGGTAGTGAAATACCAAAAAAGAGTGTGATCACGGCGCCGACAGAGGCACCGGATGACACTCCGAGGGTGTAAGGATCAGCTAATGGGTTTTTCAATAGCCCTTGGAAAGCGGCTCCTGAAATAGCTAGTGATGCACCGACGATTCCCGCCAGCAACACACGGGGCATGCGGATCTTCCACAGTATATTACTTGCGGTCGCATCCGATTGATTCCATAGCGTCTCTATTGGTATTTTCACTGTACCGATCGATACGCCGAGCCAGATGGCCACAAGCAATGTGGCCATCGACACGACATAGGCGAGGGCGGTTTTATTCACCGAATACCTCTGGATAGACTGCTTTTGCAAACAATTCTAATCCGTCAGCTAAACGTGGACCCGTACGGCTTGTGATGTTTTCATCCAGTTGAATAACTTGATCTTCTTTGATCGCAGTAACCGTATCAAATCCGTCACGCGTTTTAATATTTTCTATGACATTCGGAACATAACTATACATAGCCAAAATTACATCCGGATTTTCATCTACAATCGTTTCAGGGCTGATCATGATCCAGCCTTCTTCTGTCACGATGTTTTCAGCGTGGATCATATCTAGGAATTGCTGTGGGAATGTCCCTTTTCCTGGCGTATAAATTTCAGGCGCATCGGAGTTTTCAACAGACACACGTTTCTTGTCCGTAATGTCTGCTGCTTTCTTTTTGATATCTGCCACTTTTGCTTTCATATCTTCGACGATTTGATTGGCTTCTACATTTTTGTCCATGACTTCACCAATCAGTTCAATCACTTCATATGTCTCGTCGAATGACCCTGCATTCTGCACGACGATTACAGGGATGCCTGCTTCGCGAATTTGATTCAATCCTTCTTCACTTGAACCCATCATCATTTCACTTGCGAACACTGCTTCCGGCTCCAATGAAATGACTTTTTCCACGTTAACCGTAAAGTCCCCTACTGTATCAAGCTCCGTTACTTCTTCAGGGTAGTCATCGTTTTCTGTTACCGCGATCACTTGATCTCCTGCATCAATTCCGAATAAAATTTCTGTATTGCTCGGAATTAATGAAATGACAGTTTCCGGCGCTTGTTCAAATGTCATTTCTTCGCCAGTGGCATCCGTCAAGGTGTAGGGATAGCTCGTTGCATCCGTTGATTCTTGTTCCGTGTTCGCTTCTTCGCCAGCTTGATTTTCATCTGCCGGTGTTTCTTCTTTTTCACTGTCGCTTCCGCATGCCGCGAGTAGTAGTACTGCAAGCATTGCCGTTAGCATCAGTTGCCAAAACTTCTTCATGTGTGTTCCTCCTCTAATATGTGTGTTTCATTACGCAAGTCGCAGACATAAAAAAAACCTTCAAAAGTTCGAAGGATGAGGTAGGATGAAGTCAGCGCGTGACTTCTTCCACTGTACCTATCCTCGTAGGTTGCTGCGGAACTTCATTTTCTAAAAAGGCAGGTGACCTGGCTTGTGCATGGCACATACAGTGGCGGGACCGCATCGGATTTGAACCGATTTCGCTTTTCATCTCAAGTTTTGAGAACCTTTTCAGAAGATATGTAATTATGCTTTATTATAGCGATAATAGTCTTGGTTGTACAGGGTAAGGCGGAGATTGAGGAGCGTTTGGGAATAAGGCTCCAGTAAGGAAGCGCATTCCCGGTGGCCTGCGGTGAGCGTCCGCCTGAAACGCAGCGTAACAGTATCTTCTTTTTCCTCTCCACTTTACAAAGACATAAAAAAAGCCAAGCAGGAAATCCGCCTGGCCATGTTCGATATATTACATTCTTTCAGGTGCTTCCACGCCAACCAATTTCAACGCGTTCGCAATCGTCGTTTTTGTTGCTGTAATCAAAGCTAAACGTGCTTCGGAAAGGTCTTTGTTTTCCGGATCCAGCACTTTATTAGCATTGTAGAAACTATGGAATGTAGCTGCTAGTTCTTGGATATATGTCGTCACGCGGTGCGGTGCGCGCATGCGAGCCGAGTCGCTGATTAGTTTCGGGAAATCTCCGAGTTTCTTCAATAGCTCTAGCTCTTTTTCGTCTTGCAATAGCGTGACGTGTTCTGTTGATGCTTCTACGTTTTGCTCTTTTGCCTGACGTAAGATCGAGCAAATACGTGCGTGCGCGTATTGTGCGTAGTAGACAGGGTTTTCATTGGATTTGGATACCGCCAAATCTAAATCGAAGTCCATTTGTGCATCGCCTGAGCGCATCGCAAAGAAGTAACGTACAGCGTCTAAGCCTACTTCTTCCACCAATTCACGTAGTGTGACTGCTTTTCCCGTGCGTTTGCTCATCTTGAATTTTTCTCCGTCTTTATAAAGCTGAACCATTTGTGCCACTTCTACTTCGAGTGTATCGCGGTCATAGCCAAGTGCCTGAATTGCCGCTTTCATACGCGGAATATATCCGTGGTGGTCTGCTCCCCAAATATTGATGAGTTTATCGAATCCGCGGCTTAGCTTGTCTTGGTGATACGCGATATCCGGTGTTAAGTATGTGAATGAACCGTCTTGCTTGATCAGTACACGGTCTTTGTCGTCGCCAAATGTAGTGGAGCGGAACCAAGTGGCACCATCTTCTTCATAGACATGGCCGTTTTCACGAAGTTTAGTAAGTGCGACTTCGATCTTGCCGTTGTTATATAGAGAGGTTTCCGAGAACCAGTTATCGAAATGAACGCGGAAGTCCGCTAAGTCTTTCTTCAGTTTATCCAGTTCGATATTCAATCCGTGCTCACGGAAAAATGCAAGCCGCTCTTCTTCTGGTACATGGACATATTTGTCACCGTATTGTTCGACGAGATCTTTTGCGATCGCGATGATATCCGCACCACGATAGCCGTCTTCTGGCATTTCTTTTTCTAAGCCAAGTGCTTCAAAATACCGAACGTCGATAGATAATGCTAAGTTGTTTATTTGATTACCAGCATCGTTAATATAGTATTCGCGCGCTACGTTATAGCCTGCTTTGTCGAGAATATTACATAGTGAATCTCCAAGTGATGCTCCGCGTGCGTGCCCTAAGTGCAAGTCGCCTGTTGGGTTGGCTGATACGAATTCCACTTGAATTTTCTGTTGTTGTCCACTGTCGGAACGACCGTAGTCAACTCCTTGGTCAAGAACGGATTTCACGATATCCCCGAGACTGTCTGTTTTCAAGCGAATATTGAGGAAGCCGGGTCCAGCGATTTCAATGGTATCAATTGCTGTGCTCGTCGTGTCGAGGTGCTCCAAAATACTTTCCGCAATCGCCCGTGGTGGCTTTTTTGCTAGTTTCGTCAACTGCATAGCGATATTCGCCGCATAGTCGCCGTTTTCTTTACTTCTTGGTGATTCCAGTTTGATTTCTGGAATTTCTGTTCCTTCGACTAGTTGTGCTTTTTCAATTGCTTCGTGCAATGCTACTTTTATTTCATGTTGAATCTGCTCTACTGCATTCATTGTGTTACCTCCGAGTAGGTTATTGTCAAATGATATTTTCCTAATAAACTTTCGTCTGAATGTAAGTCGTACGCTACCGTAAAGCGTCCAGGTACCCACTCCAGTTGTTTGGTATAAACGGCTAAATCCATAACGGCAGGGCCATTACCGTATGTACCGAAACGCGTATCATCCTGTCTGAACGGCAATCGCATCTGAACGCCGCCCTTACGCATGATGAAGGCATCATCGGCATGTAATTTCACCGTTGT
This sequence comes from Sporosarcina sp. P3, assembly GCF_002743415.1. NCBI lineage: Bacteria > Bacillati > Bacillota > Bacilli > Caryophanales > Caryophanaceae > Sporosarcina > Sporosarcina sp. P3. The sequence goes on along the minus strand of NZ_PDZE01000005.1, from coordinate 113,295 downwards.
TCGGACCGGCGGCATTCCTTCTGTTCGTTCTTCAAACAATAAGTAGGCCTGTCCTTTTTTCTCAATGAGTTCTCCAGTCGCCTGCATCGTATGCGTTTCCGCTTGCTGGTCTGGATGTTGAATAACGGAACGGAGCTGAACTTCCATTTTTGGCGCTTCCATTCGTTCACCGCCTTATGTAAATAGATTCACTCATTATACACTTCTTCTGGCGGTAGTTTCAATGTTACACGTCTAAACTTTTCCTACGAACCGTTTAATCCGTTCACAACCGTCCCATACTGTCAAAAGATACTGAATGGAACGGGATGTGATATGTAGTGAAACGTACCGATTATATAAAATCTACAAATCGTAAAAAATGGAAAAAGATCGCACTATCTCTGTCGATCACGTCTATAGCCGCGATTCTAACTGTCTTAATCGCTCTTCGAATATATGCTCAAGTACTTGGTGCCCCTTCATTGAGCGTACCAAAGGCTTCATTGTTCCTCGATCATAGCGGACATCAGATCGGGGATCATTTTTCACAACATCGACGTTATTGGATGAAGCTGTCCGATATGTCCCCTTTTCTTTCGGATGCCTTCGTTGCAACGGAAGATAAGAAATTTTATTCGCATAATGGATTTGATTACAAACGGATCGCGGGTGCAATTCTGAAAGATGTCAAAACGATGAGTAAAGCACAAGGAGCGAGTACGATTACCATGCAATATGCGCGGAATTTATATTTGACGCACGAAAAGTCATGGACACGGAAACTGCATGAGGCACTCTTTGCCTATCGACTGGAAATTTTCTATGACAAGGATACGATTTTGGAAGGTTATTTAAATACCGTCTACTTCGGCCATGGAATGTATGGAGTGGAAGCAGCGAGTCGATTTTATTTCTCCAAGGCAGCAAAAGATCTGACTTTAGAAGAAGCGGCTACGATTGCGGCGATCGCAAAAGGCCCTTCGATTTATTCGCCACTTGATCATCCCGAAAATTCACGTGATCGTCAATTGCTCGTACTGAATCAAATGGAGCTCTATGACTATATTTCTACTGAACAAAAAGAACGCGCAATAGAAGAGGAAATTGTACTCAAGACTGATAGTTGGAAAGATATGAAGCAAGTGGCACCTTATTTTTTGGATGCTGCGTGGCAACAAGCAGAAGACATCCTCGCTTCGAAAGGTCGAGCACCCGCGGAAGGTGGTTGGCAAATCCGAACGACGTTGAATCAACAGCACCAGCAAGCAGCGGAACAAGCAATTAAACAAGCGATGCCTGAAAATGATTTGCAAATAGGATTCATTTCAATGGCCGCAGACACAGGCTTTGTTACATCCATGATAGGTGGTGTGGATTTTGGCGAAAGCTCCTTCAACCGTGTGACTCAAGCGAAACGTCAGCCAGGATCTGCGATGAAGCCGATCCTTTATGCAGCCGCACTGGAAAAAGGCATGAATCCTTTAACGTTCATGACGGCTGAAAAAACGCTGTTTACGTATGATGACGGACGTTCGACATATGAGCCAAGCAATATTAACGATGAGTTTGCGGCGAAGCCGATTTCATTGGCACAGGCAATTGCGATTTCGGATAATATTTATGCAGTCAAAACGCTTGAGCAAGTTGGTTACAAGCCCTACACGAAAATGGCGCAACGACTCGGAATCGACGTCACGTTTCCCGAATCCCCTGCAGTTGCTCTCGGCACTTCCGATGTGACGTTGTTCGAGATGACGACAGCGTATAATCGGATTGCATCAAAAGGGAAACAAGTCGAACCCCAAATGATTCTATCGATTACGGATGCGAACGGGAAACTGGTCTATGAGCATTCTTCGAAGAAACCAAAGCAAGCGATGTCGGAACAAGACGCATTTGTGTTGACGCATTTGATGACAGGGATGTTCGACCCCGTCTTTAATGATTATTTAACCTCTACGGGTCTATCCATGCGACCTAAACAAACACGGCCTTATGCGGCGAAGTCCGGAACAACGATAACAGATCAGTATTTGATTGGATTCTCGCCCACATTAACAGCGGGAATTTGGACGGGGTTCGACCGTGGCAAGCAACTCGAGAATTTGGAAGATAAATCTGTCTCGAAAAAAGTGTGGATTGATTTTATGGAAGCGGCGCATGAAGGTACAGCACCGCAACCATTCGTCCCCCCTTCCGGCGTGCAAGGTGTCATTGTAGACATCGAAACTGGCGGAATTGCTGTCAATGAATGTGCGAAGCAACGATTGATCTATGTGAAGGATAAAGATGTACCGAAGAAGTTATGTACGGATCGCTCGTTGAGAGAACAGCATTCGGGGGAAGAGGAAAATTCTAAAATGGAGTTATTCCCGTTTTCATTTTTTGAGTGATTTTGGGTGGAGTGGGTTTGGCTTGTTGGCTTGGGATTGAGCGGTTGGCTGGTGAGATTGAGCGGTTGACTGGTGAGATTGAGCGGTTGGCGTGGATGTTTGAGCGGGTTTACGCTTGTATAGAGCGGATAGCTGGTAGCTATGAGCGGGTGGTTGCTTTGATTGAGCGGGTAGCGCTTGCGATTGAGCGTACGGCAAAGTATGAGCGATTAGCCGGCAGGATTGAGCGGGTAGCGTGGATGTTTGAGCAGGTTTACGCCTGTATAGAGCGGATGGCTGGTAGCTATGAGCGGATGGTTGCCTTGATTGAGCGGGTAGCGCTTGTGATTGAGCGGACGGCAAAGTATGAGCGGTTGACCGGCAGGAGTGAGCGGATATCGCGGATGTTTGAGCGGGTTTACGCTTGTATAGAGCTGATGGCTGGTAGCTATGAGCGGGTGGTTGCTTTGATAGAGCGGTTAGCGCTTGCGATTGAGCGGACGGCAAAGTATGAGCGGTTGACCGGCAGGATTGAGCGGATAGCGTGGATGTTTGAGCGGAACAGGCTTCGGATTGAGCGGGTAGCTGCCAAGATAGAGCGGATGACGACAAACTATGAGCGCTCGGCCGACAGCATAGAGCGCTTAACCACAAAGCATGAGCACCACAAGTAGATTCCACACCAAAAATCTCCATAGAAAAAAGCCTCGTTCTCCGTATCCGCGGAGAACGAGGCTTTTTTGACCGTTATGCAGTGATCGAATGAATCCGCACTGCTTGGGTTTGTGTTTTCATCAAACGACTGTCTACATAGCGGGTGTCCTAGATTACAGCGCAAAGCTGTATATTTAGTTTACTTCCTTTGTGGCAGACATTCAACCTCAAAGAGTACGTTATGCAAATTGTCACATTTTTGACGTATTTGACGAGAATTGCACTATTCTATTATGTCGCGTGATATCTTACTCTGTACGCAAACCTTCGTGTAATTCATTGGTGCTGCGTTCCCAAAGTTCTGCGTTATGCGAGATTAGAAAATCTTTCAGAATCTTCTTTGAACGATCGTCCATTTCATCTACGATAATGTGACGTTTCATTGATTTGTCCATGCGATTGACGTGGTCAGCGAGTAACTTATAGCCACGTCTCTTTTCACGATTCACGACCATTTCACACGCTGTGATTCCTGCATAATATGGACCTTCTTCACGGTAATCAATTGTCACCCAAACGAGCCAGAATGGTTTACCGCCTTCAGAATCTTTGCGGTCAGTGGTGAATTTGATTCCTCGTTCTGTATCACTACGGGCATGCATGGCACCCATTTCTACTTGTGCTGTACCTTCCTCCACGTCGATGATCACAGGTGAAATGTTTTCCAGCGACAACGAACCTATGCCAAACCCTTTATGTCCATCTGTAGGATCATTTTTTATTATCGTAAAGCCTAACTTTGGTTTTGAATTTTGCTCACTTGCCATGTAAATCAACCTCCGTCTCTGTTATTATATGTACTATACCTGAATTTTCCGCCAAGGAGGAAATAAAATGCCATACGTTACAGTAAAAATGCTTGAAGGCCGTACTGATGATCAAAAACGTGCACTCTGTGAAAAAGTTACGCAAGCCGTTGTGGAAACGACGGGCGCTACTTCTGATAGCGTAACAGTTTTCATTGAAGAAATGCCAAAAAATCATCTTTTTAGAGAAGGTAAACTAATGAGTGATCAGTAAAATCGGCAAAAGGATTCTCATCACGAGAATCCTTTTTTCTTCATTCATTTAGCTGACTGAACTCACTTGCATCTCTTCGATGAAGGCAAATGCTTGATCCATTTCCTGATCAGTAAAATTCAGTTTGTTTTTTACGATACGTACTTTAGCAATTTGATCCTCTTTATCGAGCTGATCGAAAAACAACAAGGTGGAGACCAATTCCAAAAAGCGTGACGACTTCTCATTCAATCGCTCAATACATTTTGGTAACTGTTCTTTCGGTGCTTCTGCTGTCGCAAGGAATTTCGATCCCTCGTCCGTTACTTGATAGCAATATTGTTTATACGAACCCTTGTCCTCGAAACGTTCAGCCAAAAAGCCCATTTCACATAGTTCTTCCACTCGTAATGTTAGTTCTTCCGAATAAGGACCATACATATGGAGCTCGTATTTCTCAGCAAACGGGAAATTCATTTTCTTTAATATATACACCATTTTCTGCATCTTCTTACGGCCATTTACTTCATTCGCCAACGATATAAACTGAACGATTTTTGCATGCTCTTGCAGCAAGTCCCGCAACCCCTCTCTTAGCCTCTTAACAATTCCAAAATTTTCTCGTGCAATGGGTTTCCATCTATCAACAAATCTTCTGGATAATAAATTTTATGGTCTGTTCTGCGTTTTCCTGATATCGCTTCGACCACGTCGGACATCCGCGATAGTTCACGCAAATCACCATTTCCTAGTTGTAAATAAATCGGCACGCGCTCATTTTCTTCACCTGGACGATAAAAGTCGTACGGTAAGTCTGATGAAGAATCCGTCACTAAATAATAGTCAGGATCGAGTCCTGTTTCTTTAAACAACGTGATAAGTTCACCAAATTTCATATACTGCACTGCTGGATCGAACTCGGCATATTGAAATAGCCGTCTGTTCACGAATCGATCACATAAATCTGCTAAAATGGTATCGTCTTCTTCCATCCACAACTGGAAATACGTTAATAACACACCCTCGTCAAGGGCTATGTACTCTTTCAGTTTGAACTCTTGTGCGAAGAATGAAACGAAATGCATCGGTTCTTGCTTAAACGCATATCCAGTTTCGAATAAATGTTTCGCTCTGTGTAAGATTTTGATCAAAATCACTTCTGCACTGCGCGACACCGGGTGGAAATATACTTGCCAATACATTTGATACCGGCTCATGATATAGTCTTCCACTGCGTGCATGCCGCTCTGCTTGATGACGACTTGATCTTCTGTCGGACGCATGACACGCAAAATCCGTTCCATGTCGAAATGGCCATAGGAAACGCCTGTATAATACGCATCGCGCTGAAGATAATCCATTCGGTCCGCGTCGATTTGACTGGAAATCAAGCTGACAACTAGTTTGTCTGGATACGTTTTATCTATGACATCCGCCACTTTTTGAGGGAAATCCGGTGATACACGATGCAATACTTCATGAACTTCTGTCTGTTCCAATAAAATTTGCTGGGTAAATAGTTCGTGATCTAGGTTGAATACTTTTTCAAATGCGTGGGAAAATGGGCCATGTCCCAAATCATGCAATAATGCTGCACAGAGAGCAACCAGTCGCTGTTCATCGTCCCATTCTTCACGCCCACTGAAGCCATCGTCAAGAATTCGTCTGACGATTTCATAGACACCGAGCGAGTGCTGGAAGCGGCTGTGTTCTGCGCCGTGGAACACTAGGTAGGTGGTGCCAAGCTGGCGAATCCTGCGCAGGCGCTGGAACTCTCGTGTGTTGACCAGGTCCCATATAACGCGATCCCGGACGTGTATGTAGCGGTGCACGGGGTCTTTAAACACTTTTTCTTCAGGCAGTTTTTCGTTTTGGTACGCCATGTCGTCACCTCATCCTTCATTCGTTACAGTATAACAAAAAACGACGGAACGTGACATAGTACACTATGACGGATTTTAAACAGGATTGTGTATGGAATTTCAAATTCAGGATAGTGACTTAGTATCTACAAAGGGATGGAAGCGGAAGCCCACGGACGCTTTCCCATGAGCCTGCGGGAGTCGCCGTCAGTTTCCGCTTCCATCCTACTTATTGAGTGGAGGTACTTATATCACTCATTGTAGGTAGTGTGTGAACTATTGTTATGCCTAAACTTATTCAAGTTCGAAATAGATTACAAACTTAACTTCAATGCACAACAAAATGTATAACCTACTCGTCTTGCAAGGGATTGGCGCATAGGATGGGCGACTCCCAGAGGATCAGCCCGACAGGAGAGACAACCAAAGGAGCTTGCGACTGTTTGGCTCGCCGCGGGCCCTCAGGAACTGCATCCCCTCGGAAGCACCAATCCCCACCCCAACAGCCCGTCAGCCTATTCCCGAACACCCTACCAACTACCATATTCAACTCCTACTCATCCAAAAAAACGGCCATTTCATTACCATCTTGATAGAATTTTGTGACTCTCTGAATAAAAGATTCATTTCGTGGTCATAATGGCAGTAGAAAGAGAGTACAAGTCAGGAGGCATGGAGATGGTGAAAGTTAGACAAGATGCATGGTTAGAACAAGACGATGAATTATTGGCAGAGACGGTGTTACGACATGTAAGAGAAGGAAGTACACAACTAGGTGCATTCGAGGAAGTAGGCGACGCATTGAACCGAACTGCAGCAGCTTGTGGGTTCAGATGGAATGCAGTCGTGCGAAGAGACTACGAGAGTGAACTCGCTGAAGCGAAGAAAGAGAGAAAGCAAACGTTACGTGTGCTAGGTACAGATTTTAAAAGACGTAACCAGCAAATGTACAACCCGGAGACAGGCGCAGATGGCCAGGAGAAAATCCAAGTTCCATTATCCGCCCTATCCCTTGATACTGTGATTGCCTATTTGATTCGCATGCACCATAACGGCGGTGCAGATACGGATGCCCTTCGATGGAGACAAACAGCCAAAACAGCGACAGAGCAAATGAAATCGCTAGAAACACAACTTGAAGAACTGAAGAAAGAGAATCGTACGCTGAAAGAAGATTATGAGCAATTCGTCCAAATCATGAACCGCGCACGCCGATTGATCGCTTTGAATGAAGAAAGCGAGCACGTCGCACCATTATTTAAAATGGAACCGAATGGAAATTTAATTACATCAAAAGAGCCGCCAATCAATAACTGATTGGCAGCTTTTTTTCGTTCTATGACAGCATTTTTTGATTGCGTTCAAAGACGCGTTTTAAATAAAAGCTGTACAATTCCATCTCTTCATCTGTTAATCCACCATGTCGCACATCTTCCGTCAACGAGCGTAATACTATTTGCAGACGGATGACGACTTCGTTGACCGTCAAGTGCGTATCGAGAATTTCCGATAGCGACGCCATGGTATCGGGCTGGATTATAGGATAGGTGAATTTTGTCTGCTGACCTTGTAAGCCTTTCTCATAAACTTCACGAATGATCTCCGCACGTTCAGAACCACTGCCTTCTACGCATAAATACACTTGCACAGCGACTCCTTGGCGCAGCCGTCGCTGAGAGATTCCAGCGAACTTCTTACCATCGACACTTAAATCATACGATCCGGGACAATAGGACCCGACAATTTCATAGGCTTCAATCCGTTCACCGAGTTCAGGAAATAACAATTGAACAAGTGATAGCATAGCTTCGTAGCCTATCGGAATATCAATCGATGACTTTTGTTCGGAAAAGATTAAGGAAATATTTAATATCCCTTCATCCAGCACAACAGCCAGACCGCCCGAATTACGCACAATCGATTGATAGCCGTGTTGCTCAATGCTGTCCATCGCTTCTTGGATAAATGGCATCCGATGATCTTGAATGCCTAACACGATCGTATGGTCATGCACCCACGTCCTAACGACGGGGACACTTTGTTGTTGTCCAACTAATTGGCATAACGTATCATCCATGGCGAAAGATTCAAGCGCAGATCGATTGCGTGCCGAAATGGATTCGTCGATGAAACGCCAAGCGGGTTGATTCAATAAATGTTTATCTTGTGACATGTCTAGCTCTCCTATGGTAGTTGATCTGGATTAAATGTAGACGGTTCACACACTTCGAACCTGTAATTATAGGCTCTGAGCTGCTGTGATGATAGATAGCTTGTACACATCTTCTGCGGAGCAGCCGCGTGATAAATCGTTGACAGGACCATTCAAGCCTTGAAGAATCGGACCGATCGCTTCGTAGCCACCTAGACGTTCTGTCAATTTGTAGCCAATGTTTCCAGCGTCGAGTGTCGGGAAAATAAAGACGTTTGCATCGCCTTTGATGACGGATTCCGGAGCTTTTTTCGCTGCCACACTTGGTACATACGCCGCGTCAAATTGGAATTCTCCATCGATCAATAGCTCAGGCGCCAATTCCTTCGCTAGTTTAGCCGCCTCCACCACTTTTTCCGTCTCTTCTGTCACTGCGGAACCTTTAGTGGAGAATGAAAGCATCGCAACGCGCGGATCAATTCCGAATGCTTTTGCTGTTTTCGTACTCTCCACTGCGATTTCAGCTAACTCTTTAGCTGTAGGATTCACCGTAATGGCACAGTCTGCAAAAATCAGACGTTCTTCTTCTTTCATCATAATGAAGGCTCCGCTTGTTTTGGATATGCCGGGCTTCGTCTTAATAATCTGCAATGCCGGACGAACTGTATCCGCTGTTGAATGTGCAGCCCCGCTCACCAAACCGTCTACACGTCCTGTATAGATTAGCATAGTTCCGAAATAGTTTACATCTTTCAATTGTTCACGAGCCTGCTCAATTGTCGCTTTTCCTGCACGACGTTCAACGAATTTTTCTGCCAGTTCTTCAAAATAGGAAGCGTTTTCAGGATCAATCAACTTTATTTCCGAAATATCAAAGCCGCCATCTTTTGCGGCCTGATGTACCGCTTCTTCATTTCCTAATAAAACCGGTGTGATAATTCCCTCTTGTTGAAGATGTACAGCCGCTTCAAGTACTCTCACGTCTTCCCCTTCAGGTAAAACAATCGTCTTCCCTTTACCTTCCAACGTTTTACGGATACTTTCAAAAAGATCTGCCATATGTAATTCCCACCCTTTGTTATATTTTCCTATTCATCATACCTGAAAAGCCCAATTAATACATCACGTATTCCGAAGTTTTCTGATAACTGTAACTTGTCCATTCATTTTTATAGTACGTATCGCGGGTCGTACCTTATCCCTTAACGAATAAAGTCCGTTATGATACACTTGAAATAGAAACTACTTTGATTTAAAAGGAGATTGAATTCAAGTGAACGAAGCAGCTATTACATTAGACGGTTGGTATGTACTTCACGATTTTCGCACGATGGACTGGGCTTCTTGGAAACTGATTTCAAAAGAAGAGCGCCAGGCAGCAGTCAATGAATTTCTAACATTTTTAGAGCGTATGCAAGAGGCGGATGATGCTAAAACAGGCAGTCATGCGTTTTATACAGTAGTTGGTCAAAAGGCAGACTTCATGCTAATGACATTACGCCCTACAATGGATGAACTTCAGCAACTAGAAGCAGAATTCAATAAATTAACGATTGCGGATTATACGATCCCAGCGTATTCTTATGTGTCGGTAGTCGAGTTATCGAATTACCTAGCAGGTGAATCTGACGAAGATCCATATCAGAATCCATATATACGCGGACGTTTGTATCCTGAGCTACCACGTAGTCAATACGTTTGTTTCTATCCAATGGACAAGAAGCGTGAAGGCGAAGACAACTGGTACATGCTCGACATGGACGACCGTAAAGGGTTAATGCGTAGCCACGGTATGATCGGCCGCGGATATGCAGGTAAAGTAAAGCAAATCATTTCAGGTTCTATCGGTTTAGATGATTACGAGTGGGGCGTCACACTGTTCTCCGATGACATGTTGCAGTTTAAGAAGCTCATTTATGAAATGCGTTTTGACGAAGTCAGCGCACGCTACGGTGTATTCGGCTCGTTCTTCGTCGGTACGATTTTAGACGCCGACAAGCGCGCAGCATTTTTCGAAGTTTAATACGTACGATGGAAGCCGCGAATGAAACACTTCGCGGCTTTTTTTGTTGCGATGAAAAGGGAAAAATAGGGCTAGCGGTTCGGGATTGAAGCGTCCGCCTGGAACGCAGCGTAACGGTAACTCCTCCCCCGTGCCTCAAACTCCCCTCTCCAAAAAACTTCATTCATACCCACCACCCTTCCAACATAAGATACAACCAAGGGGGTTTTGCTTTAGCTGTCATCGCGATAAATAAAAGGGAACGATAGCGCTTGCTAGTCTCACACAGACAACTTCAAAACGCAACGCACTTTCCCCCGCGCCCAACAAGACTGCCCGCGAGTAAAACTAACAGATCTGGAGAGGATGTTGAAATGGTTCAATATTATTGGAATCCGGGCTATGCCCAGCAACAAATGGTACCACCCCAACAAATGGTACCTCCCCAACCGAATGTACAGGGGAACGCACCCACTACGCCTTTTAGAGAGCAGTCGTACATCGAGAATATTTTACGGCTTAACAGAGGAAAACCCGGCGTCTTTCACTTTTCATTCGAACATGCGGTAGATGCAGGCAAGAACACGAAATCTGTCGCGGGTATGGTGGAAGCTGCAGGACGCGACCACGTCATCCTCAGCGAAGCGAATACAGGACGTCGCTATTTATTCCCTATGATTTACTTCGACTATGCAGAGTTCCCTGAGGAATTAAATTATTTCGACCAAACGCCATAAGAAAAAAACCGCTCATCATGTGTGAGCGGTTTTCCTATGTTATCTTCCAAATTTCACTGCGGCAATGATTAACATGATCCAACCAGCGATGAATGCTACACCGCCGATAGGTGTGATGGCGCCGAGTATTCCGATTCCAGACAAGCTAAGCACGTACAAACTTCCGGAGAAAATAATAATACCAGCCAGAATCAAATAGCCAGCCCATGAGAGTTGTGTAGACGGCCCAAGCAATGTACTACTCATTAAAATACCGATAGCGAGCAAGGCGATTGCATGAAACATCTGATATTGGACCGCGGTTTCCCAGACGGCTAAGTAATGTTCAGACAGACGATCTTTCAATGCGTGTGCACCAAACGCCCCAAATGCAACTGCGATCGCGGCGTTAATAGCTCCTGCGATAATAAAAAACGGCATGATTATTCCTTCTTTCTAACGAATCTTGTCCACCTGTTTCCAGTCTATCATATTCATACACGTAAAAAGGACAGGTGTTTGAACGGTTTGTGGCGCATTAAAAATCAAACAATGATTCCCCATTGGCATCCGCTTCTTGTAATGGTTGCTCGTTCAGCGACGTAATGGGTGTCGCATGGACAGGGCTCATTTGCATGGGTTGTGGAATCGACGGTGCAGACGGCCTTTCTTCACCGAGCATCAGGTTACATAACGTTCGTACAGCATAAATGGCTTCTCTTTGTGCCGCTTCATTCTGTGTTTGTTTCGCCAAGCGAACTTGTTGCTCGATTTCTCCAAGCAATTGTGCAACTGTGATCATCTCATTTTCATCCCCTTCTTCGGTTCAAACTTCATACACTCCATACCTGAGGAGCGTTTTACTACTATAGATGGCAACATTTTCGTTTTGAATCCATATGCCTTGCAGCCCCGCGGACTGGCGGGATCCCATGTGGTATAAAAGAAGATACAGTCGAAGCAATTGACAGCCATCGTCACACTTCCTTTCTACTTATTCACTTGATGGTTTTCGCCCAATCAATCGGCTCTCTTCCCCACTCTCGTAAATAATTATTCGCTTTCGTAAATGGCTTACTGCCAAAGAATCCTCTCGAGGCACTGAATGGACTCGGATGTGGTGACTCAATAATCTCATGACGTCTGCGATTGATCAATGCCGTTTTTTCTTGCGCATGCCTCCCCCATAATATGAAGACAATGGGTGCGCTACGCAACGACAGTTTACGAATGACTTCGTCCGTAAAGCGTTCCCAGCCTTTTCCGCGATGCGACGCTGCTGCTCCTTCACGCACAGTCAGTACAGTATTCAATAATAATACACCTTGCTCGGCCCATCCTGTCAACATCCCTTCAGTCGGGACATCGATTCCAATATCCGATGATAGCTCTTTGAAGATATTGCGTAAACTTGGCGGTATTTTAACGCCAGGCTGAACTGAAAAACTCATGCCATGCGCTTGGTTCGGTCCATGATACGGATCTTGGCCCAAAATCACGACCTTAACATCTTGAAAAGGCGTCAGTTCAAATGCCGTCCATATATCGGCCATTTGTGGATAGATGACATGATTTGTGTATTCTTCGTGTAGGAACGTGCGTAGTTCTTGATAATATGGTTTGTTAAATTCATCTTGTAGTATGCGATCCCAGTCATTACGAAACTCTGCTACCATTTGCATCACTCCTTAAATTCAATATACAGTCGATAGCCTGCGAATGAGAACATATCTTTCAGCGTTTTTACTGCATTCTGTTCTGCAGATTCCAGTACGTCCTGCTCGGTGATTTTACTTAGGTCAATTCCGGCTTTGATCGAGCCTGGAATGACAACTAATAAATTCCGCTTCGTTCCAGGAAAATTAACGCCGATGCTTTGACCAAATAATTTATTGTCGGTGCGTTTGACGAGCACTTTCGTGTACGCTTCCGCCGTTGTCAGTTGCTGTAGCTCTTGTACCCGCTCGACAAAAGCTGTTTTTTGTTCTAAAAAAGTAGAGCCTAGTTGCATTCAATAAAAGCCTGCGATCGGCAGGGTAATAAGTGCAGCGACCAATAGTAAAAGTAATAAAATATAGGCTTTTCTTCACGATGACCATAAAGTAAAGGCGAGTTTGAGTATTCCTCCCTTGCGCTTTCGTTTGATCTTTTTACGTCCAGCGAATGTTACGGTTGCTTGCGCATCAGCCTCCGTCTCCGTCTTTTCCTTCTTCCCTATCTTAGACGAATTATGCTTACTCATGGCTCACATCCTCTCGTTTCATCAAACGCTCTGTTTCTATTTATACGTTCCTTCAAATAATAGGTTTCATAGGTAAGACCTATTCGCGTGACAAGTTTTCTAGACTTTCATCATACCCGAATTGTTTGTATTTCGACAATTAGTTGTATACTATAAGTAACATGAAAATTTAGTAAGCGAAGGAGATGTTTGATTATGCCATTAAAGAAAACTTTGACGATTGCAGGCTCGGATACCTCAGGTGGTGCAGGTATTCAGGCGGACTTGAAAACTTTTCAAGAACACGGTACGTATGGCATGACAGCAGTGACCGTAATTGTCACAATGGATCCCGATCAGAATTGGTCGCATAATGTCTATTCTTTGCCAATCGATGTCGTGAAAGCACAATTGAAAACTGCATTATCCACTGGAATCGACGCGATCAAGACAGGCATGTTGAGCACAGAAGAAGTCATTCAGACAGCAGGTCAAACAATTGATGAATCTGGTTTAGATCATGTCGTCATCGACCCTGTCATGGTGTGTAAAGGTGAAGATGAAGTATTGAATCCTGGGAACACGGATGCGATGATTACATATCTCGTGCCAAAAGCAGAAATCGTTACACCGAATTTATTCGAAGCAGGACAATTAGCTTCTATGAAAACACCAAAGACCATTGATGATATGAAAGTGGCCGCACAGAAAATCCATGAACTTGGTGCACGTAATGTGGTAATCAAAGGTGGTAAACAACTCGTTCACGAAAAAGCGGTGGATTTATTTTACGATGGATCAACGTTTACGTTACTGAAATCCGAAAGATCTGATACGTATCATAATCACGGCGCGGGTTGCACATTCGCAGCGGCGATCACGGCAAATTTAGCGAATGGATTGTCGATCAAGGACGCGGTCATTGAAGCGAAGCAGTTTGTCACAGCGGCCATTGCGCACGGCTGGAAGCTCAATGAGTATGTGGGACCTGTCATGCATGGTGCGAAAAATCAGTTCGACGTGCCACGGGTTGAGTTGCAAGAAGTATAATGAATGCTTACAAGTCAGGTGTATTCCTGGCTTTTTTTGTGAGCCGTCTAATCGCATTCAAACTACGATATCTATATAATACTAAATAGGAAGATTGCAGCGAAATGACTGCAAGATTTAGGAGGATGAGTATGGAAACTGTTGACGTGAACCATTTACAGGAGTTACTAGACTCCTTTGCCAATAAAGATGTCTACATACATTTGGAAACGACAAATGGATCGTATGCTTCTCATTTCCAAGAAGGATTTTTTAATGCGGGCGCGTTTATTCGTAATGTTGTCATCCGCTATGAACTGGGAAAAGTGGCGGGCGAATCCCCTCACCGCATCGGTTTGAAATTGCCGAATGGTTGGATTTACGCACAAGGAATTACACACTATACACTCGATGAACATGATCGTTTACTAATGGCGGGACTTGGACCTGATGGAAAACTAGCGGTAGCGCTTGAAATCAGTGAAACGCCATTTGCTTATTAAGAAGGGAGATTTTTTGATGTTGCAAAAAGAACGACACGTACTCGTTGTATTCCCTCATCCAGACGATGAATCTTTCGGCACGGCCGGCACGATTGCACAATATATTGAAATGGGTGTTCCCGTTACGTATGCTTGCTTGACACTTGGCGAAATGGGCCGAAATCTCGGAAATCCTCCTTTCGCTAACCGCGAAACCTTACCGCAAATCCGGAAACAAGAGTTGCTAGGCGCGTGTGAGGCGATGGGATTGACAGATTTACGAATGATGGGACTTCGAGACAAAACGATAGAATTTGAAGATCCCGAGAAACTGGTTAACATGATGACTGACCTCATTGAAGAATTACACCCTTCGTTAGTCATTTCATTCCACCCGACACTTGCTGTTCATCCCGACCACAACGCAACAGGCGTAGCTGTGATTGAAGCGATGAGTCGCATGCCGGAAGCTGATCGACCGGTACTGTATATGAAAGCATTCGACAATGATACGTTGAATCAATTGGGTGAACCGCATGTTGCGCATCACACACCCAACGTAGCAGATAAAAAGATTGCCGCATTACGCGCACACGCCTCCCAGACAGTTTGGATGCTGCCCGATATGGAAAAACGGTGGGCTGCCAACGACAAGGATGCACTTGACTGGTTGTATAACGAAGCCTTTTATATTCATGAATTCAAGTAAAAAACCGCAAATTTGCGGTTTTTTTTGTATCTTATACGAGATTACTCCTCTTCAAATGCATGAATAAAGGCATAGAGATCCTGTACCTTCTTCTCAAATACTTCCACGTTTAACGCACGATCCATTTGGATTCTTGCGCCGTTTTGTGCTTGCACAGCGGCTTGCATCTGCTTGCCCGCTTCTCCAATCACCGCTCGATAACGGTTTCGTATCTCATCGATTTTCTTTTCTGCATCGTCATCTTCTGCGCATAACGGCACGATGTCTACTAACTCATCGCGCGGACTTTCTGCATCATAGGCATGGGGTTGCGTCGAATCAAACAAGCACACAGACAACTCCGGAAACAGGACTAAGTCGATACTTGTCGCATCCAATCCGCACCAACCATACAGCACATCTAGCCCTCGGCGCTGTGCTTCGTCTCCTAGCGCACGCATCATCGTCGACTTACCTGTGCCCGGTAATCCCTTGATCAGAAAACGACGTTTCGCATGTTTCGTGATAGATGGGATAAAGTCATGCGCGCTTCCAGCAGACAATGAGCCAACTATGCGATGCGAAACGTGAGCTGCCTTCGTCAACTCAATCGTCCCGAATATTTCCCGCTTTAAATCTTCCGTAATCTCTTCGTGGCGGGGCCAATCCATGCGTGCGATATTCACTGCTTCCCATTCGTCATGAATTGCTTTTGCGTTCTTCAATTCTTTCAACGCCTGACCGATGTGTGTTTTCTCTTCTGTCGACAAAACACTCACTTCGTTATGCTGTCCAAGTAGCTGGTCTTGGTGATAGACGTCATAGAAAGAAAAGACTTTTTGGCGTTTGCCTAAATCTGTTGGCTCGAATGAAACCGGATGGGATGCCTGTAAAATGAGAAGTTCCAGTTCTGTCACGAAAAGCGCATCGGTCTTATCCACATGGCCAGGATTCATAAATTTATCGACACTATAGCCCTTGTTGACAAAATAGACTACTAAGTCATTGAGCACTTGCGATAAAGAATGCGTTGGTAAACACTTCAAAAATATCGTTTTCTTTGATTCCGCTAGCAACTCTTCATACTTATGCTGCACGCCTTGTCCTGTATAAGCCGTCCCCATGTAATCTATAATATGTCCGTATATATTGACCACCCTTTCTTTCTTCATTTCATTATATGTATAGGCAAATAAAAAAAGCACAGCCGAGTAGGCTTATGCTCCTTTATAGTGTAATAAAACTTTTTCGTCCGTTTGCTGAGTGATTTTCAATAACAGTTTCTTACATTGCGGTAAGGCAATTTGAATGATTTGCCCAGAGAATAACACGACAACCACTGTACCGATCCCTACAGGTCCCCCAAGTAAGAAACCGATTAGTGTCGCAATAGCTTCAATCGTGGTTCGAACCAATCGAAGGCTCCAGCCAAACTTTTCAACAAACAACAACATCAAGCTGTCACGAGGTCCAGCACCAAGATTTGGAGATACGTATATTCCTACCCCATAAGATAGGACAAATACACCGATGATGAAACAAATAATTTGCACAGTCAATGAAGAAACATCGGGTATGAGCCAGTTGAAAAAGTCGATAAATAAGCCGATGACCAACATATTAAGCCAAGTGCCTACTCTCGGCCATTCTTTCAAAATAATCGACGTCACTGAAATGATCACAAAACCGGATAGTATACTCCATGATCCTATCGTTAATCCGAAGTTTTGATACAACCCGAGATGGAGCACGTCCCACGGAGCTATGCCAAGCCGCTGTCCTTTAATCATCAATGAGATGCCAAGCGACATGATCATCATTCCTCCGATGAAAAATATCCATCGCCAAGCTAATAAATTACGCATATACATTCTTCTTTCTTCTGTTTATCAATGTCTTTATTGATTCATTGTAACAGAAATCAACAGAGTTGCTATGGTCTTACTTTACGAGATCGCTAAATTGTGCTTTTGCGACATGTGCCAAATCTTGTGGGGCCAATTTCATTTGCAAACCAACTTTACCCGCACTGACATACAAAAAGTCAAGCGCTTCTGCTTGTTGGTCAATGAATGTCGGTAACTCCCGTTTCATACCAATCGGTGAACATCCGCCACGGACATAGCCTGTTTCTTTCGTTAATTCCTTCATCGGAAGCATTTCAACTTTTTTAAAGCCTGCCGTTTTCGCTGCTTTTTTCAAGTCTAGCTCATCGGAGACGGGAATGATAAAAACGAGTAAATCCGTTTTACTCGCCATGGCGACAAGCGTTTTATAGACAGTAGAGACCGGTTCATTCGTTTTTTTCGCTACCGAAATACTGTCATTATGTCCATCATCTGTTTGATAGCTATGAATTTCATACGGAATCTGCTCGCTTTCGATGATACGGATTGCATTGGTTTTCGGTAATTTGTTCTTTTTAGACATATGTAGGACTTCCTTTCTCTTCGTTTGGATAGAAAGCTAATGGAATATATATCATCAAAAAGCCCATTCACTGGGTTCCAGCAAAACGGGCTTCGTTTTCAAATGAAGTAGATTAGATGCTGACATTCATTTGTGGCTGATCCATTTCGTACTGCCTCATCCTCGCTTGATGTTGGACTTGATAGATGGAAAATGCATGGCTATATTGCTGTTGCATACGGCTCGGCCCATTAGTTGCAACGGTACTATCGACTGTGCTCATTTGATCACGGATCGTTTTGGCGCGGTTATGTAACGCTATTTGTAGTTCTGCTTGGTTTATTTTCGCTGATGCATTACTGGCTAGTTGATAATCCGCTATTGTCGGCGGCGATTCAGAATATGCCTCTTTGCGAACTTCACGCAAGAGATCAATCGTTTCATCCAAGTTATTGCCGAGCGGAATTGAAATATTCTTTACCTGGCCCGCACCAAGCTTTTTGAAGTCTTGTTGCGTTTCTCCGGAATTCTCAATCGGTGGTAAGTTTCCGCGTAGCAATGCAACTAGGTCGTCTTTGGTCTTTTGCGCTAGTTCTCGGAATTCTGTTTGGCGTTCATAGGCGTTTTCGGTATTCTTTCTACGGACTGCGTCATACCGCTGTAGTTGTTCGGCAGCGCTCGCAAACCCTAATACAGCATTCATGGTACCCACCTCCGAATAGAATGTTCGATACGTGTATCTAGTATAACTAGTTTACGCAATAGCGCGTGAACTGCCAATCCATCAAAAGATTGGATTCGCTTAGGTTGGTAATTTCATTTCACCCACTGGATACCCTTTTCATACTGTATGGATAGGCAAGGCGGGTGGAATTTACTAGTGTTAATGCGAGAATATGTGTACTATAGATACCCTTTTTTTATGTGATCAAACAACGCTTCTCGTTGATTGACAGAGTGCATGGGATGGAAGGTGATAGATCTTCCACTGTAGACAGTACGTGAATTAGTAAAGCCCTTGAACCAAGTTCATTTCAAGGGCTTGCCAAGTTCACATACAGAAACAATACAATTTCACCATTAATGAACACCGATCAATGTCACTTGACACGCGTGCTCCACCTTACAATTCATGTCACTCCATCTTTCATGATCTTCGGCGGAGTTTCACCTGGAATTGCTGGTTTTTCATTTGGTGGATCTTCTAAGAACTTTGTCTCGACGACTTCTTTTGGCATCGTTGCTTTGCCGTTCTTTTCTTCGAGTCGGTCAATCGTCCGTTCGATGGTTTTATTCAACGTCGAAAGCGCTACAATGGTGTCTCCTGTTTGTGCTTTTAGTTCTTTTTCTGCCGTGTAAAACTCCATTTCCCCATTCGCCCGTATGATGTACAACAACACCGATCGGTCATCACGCTCGCGTAAGTATTGCGTGTAGCTGTATTGTTTCGTCAGCAACGTCTTACGGAATACATGCCCTTGGTTCATACGATCGTCTAATTCGTGGATGGACAAATTCGGTGTGAACAGGAATTGTCCTGTCGCCAGGTTAAACTCTTGACCTGCGCTTCGTTTATGCGTCGTTGTCTGGAACAATAGGTCGCGTCCTAGATCCGGCGTGAAATCAGCGCATACGTGCGAGTTATAGGAATCCGTTTTAGTCATCGCTAAAATATAACGATATGGCGTCAAGTCTAAATGATAGCCCGTATGCTCGGATAAAATATCTCCCCTGTATGTTGGCACGCTAAGTTTTCGCGCATTGGACAGACCGCCCCATGAATCTTCCACGACTAACACTTTATGGCCCACGTTACGAATATTATTCGCAAGCTCCGCTACAAACCTTGTACTTCCGATCAGGACTACACCCGATTCTTCCGGCGTGGCCAAATTGAGTTTTTTGGCTAGCCAACCAATTGAAAAACCATGAACGACGACGGTCGCAAATACGAGAGCGAAAGTCAAAGCGGTTAGAAGCTCCGCGTCTTTATAGCCGTTCTCTAGTAATATGGTCGCGAAATAGCCCGACACGGTCAGTGCCACAATTCCTCGTGGCGCAATCCAACCGATGAGTGTTTTTTCACGATTCGTCAAATCTGTACCGATTGTTGATATCCATATAGAAAGCGGTCTGACGACAAATAGCATCGCGAGTACATACAGAATAATTTTCGGGTTCAAAATTTCAATTAAAACATGCGGATTCAAGGACGCCGTCAACATGACGAAAATTCCTGAGATGAGCAATACCGAAATATTCTCCTTAAAGTTGCGAATATCTTCTAACGTAGTCAAATGCATATTCGCCATCGTCATCCCCATCGCGGTGACCGCCAACAGACCCGTTTCGTGCATAATTTCATCAGATAACACAAAGACAAATAACACGAGGCCGAATAAAATCGGAGCTTTCAAATACTCCGGTACCCAGCCTTTTTCAAATGCTGTACCCAAAATTCGGCTCGTTCCCCATCCAAGAAATACGGAGAACAGCGAAGCACCAACGAACAGCAACATCGCTTTGGCCGTTACTTCACTATTGAGGAACCTGATAACTTCAAATGCAAATACCGCTAGCAAGGCGCCGAACGGATCGACGACAATGCCTTCCCACTTCAATATGGCGGCGGCACGAGGTTTTAACCGTGCTTGTCGAAGTAAAGGCAAGATTACGGTAGGACCTGTGACGATAAACAATCCGCCAATGATGAATGCCACTTCCCACGACAATCCTGCGATATAGTGAGCTGCAAGTGAACCTGCAATCCATGCGATAAACGCACCGAACGTTACGATTCTTGCAACGGGACGTCCAAATCCTTTAATTTCTTTAAAATCAAGGTTCAAACTGCCTTCAAATAATATGATAGCTACTGCGAATGTGATAATGGGTGAATATAACTCGCCCATTGATTGCTGTGGATTGATCAAATCGAAAATCGGTCCAACTACTAGCCCTGCAATTGCCATTACGACAATCGCTGGCATCCTCGTCCGCCATGCTATCCATTGCGACGCTACGCCAATTAACACGACCAACATCAAATCCATAATCAATGAATTGAACATTAGGTAGGTCGCCTCCTTCCCTCTTTCAAGCCTTTCTGAACTGCTTCCATCCCATTGTAATAAACTATTCTCGTTTTTCATAGGGTAAGAGGAACGAGCAGGTTCAGAAAGGGTGGTTCCAATCGAAAAACAAGTCCAAAAAACAATCGTGATTTATCTTTCCATAACAGAATGTAAAGGAAGTTATCCTTTACGACGTGCTTTACTACTGGCAAACATACTAAAAAATGAAGCACAAGTCATCTTTTTATACGACCAAGAAACACCAGTCCCAAGCGAACACTTCACATGTCATAAAGTCATCGGTCCTTCCTCATTTAGTAAATTAATACGTACACTTCAACCTGATCTTTTAATTCGAGACAGTGGTCCAAGCCATAAAGAAGAAATGACCAAAATTCATGAACTAGTACCTAGCATTCTACATTTTGACGACTTCGGTGATGGTGGGCAATTAGCAGACTGGGTGATCCAGACGCTGTATCCGGAAACTCAAGAACTACATGCCGAGCACTATATCGTGGGGCCTCAGACATTCATGGTCGATGCGTCACTGCAATCACTTCGACATGCTGGTTTAAAGAGAAAGTCTTCATCCTCCTCGCAACTCGTCATTTCATTCGGTGATGAGGATCCAGGTAACCTCACGTTCCGGGCGTTGCGACATTTAAAGCAACTGCAAATTCCTTTGTCCGTCACAGTACTACTCGGACCGAATTATAAACATGACGTTAGTGAAATTCAAATGATGGCATTGAGCCGACCAAACACAAAAGTCGTCCACGCCCCGGACAACCGTGCTGAGCTGTTTTCAAAAGCTGATATGGTTCTGTGCGATGCTGGTTATACACCATATGAAGTAGCTGTTATCGGTGTTCCTTGTATTGTACTTGCACAAAACGAGTTCGAATCAACCCTTGGATTTCCGACTGAAAAAAATGGCTTTACCCACCTGGGCCTCGGTCGTAAAGTGACCCAGTCGAACTTATTGAACGCAATTATGGAACCGCTGCTGCATGACGCACGTAAAGAACGCGCAATCAAAAAGCAGTTGCAGATCGATGTTGGGGCGAGTAACGAAACAGTGCTTGAAGCGATCCGTTATTTGCTGGAGTATCCTAAACGCACAAGACAGAATATGTTACACTAAAGGAAAACATATGATAGGAGTTTTCCCTTATGACAAAGGATCAGTTAGAGCAAGAGATCGCGGAGCTTAAGATGGACTACATCAGCTTGCAGGGTGATATGGAGAAGTTGGAGTCGACCGGTCATGTGAAGATGATCGAAAACGCGGAAAAGCGTCTTTCTAGAATGGAAGAGCGCCTCGCAGATTTGAATAAGCAACTTGCTGAAGCAACAAATTAACACGAACAACCTCCATCGGATGTATAGCTGATGGAGGTTGTTTCTTGTAAGTCTAGAAATGCTGTTAGGTTGGATATTTGCGCTTCGGAGGGGATGCTTTCCTGCGAGCATGGCTGGAGCCTCAATCCCCTTGCACTCAGTAACTAACTATCCATACTCTAGAACTTAACCTCTTATTGATCCATTAAAAAAAGCTCACAGCAAATGTGAGCTTAGGCCATTACATATTCGTGGGCTGCTTCGTCTTGTACGAGCAACTCCTTCAGATACTTCTTCGCGCGGAACAAGCGAGACTTCACAGTACCGATCGACACACTCATCAACCCTGCGATCTCTACTAACGAATACTGATTCACATAGAAATACTCGATCGTCTTCCGATAAATACCGTCCAACTCACCGATTTTCTGCTGCACAAGATCAGAAATATCATTCTGCTCTATCAACTCAGCAGGAGTTTTCGCATTGCTGGGAACCAAATCTAAGATCGGAACGTCTAATGTATCAGGTTGATTCATCACGTATTGACTGTGACGTACATTTTTTCTATAACGGTCGCGGAATGTGTTCATACAAATCGTCGTCAACCAAGCTTTCATGCGGTTGACTTCACTCATTTCACCTCTGTAGCGCACTACTTTCACCCATACGTCCTGCATGAGATCTTCTGCTTCTTCTTTATTGCGAGTCAATTTAAGACATAAGTGATATATATAGCGTCCATATTCTTCGTACAATGCGTTTAAGTCGTTTTTCATAATAAGTAGCCTCCGTTTTATAACTGGTACCCTTATTATCACCGACAAACACATTACGAACTATCGCTTTCTCTTTCAGTAACCTTACAATTGTGTAAGGTTACTTGACATATCCTACGCTTCAATGGCCTCTTCTTTCGGTTCCTGCTTAGTAATCTTTAGACGCAAAATCCGCGTTCGATCCATTTCTTCAATCTCAAACAATAGCGAATTATAACTGAACTTTTCGCCTTCTTCTGGAATATGCCCTACTTCCTGAAAAACAAAACCACCGATCGTATCATGATCCGTCGGTAACTCTATGTCAAGTAGTTCAATCACGTCTTCAATCTCCAAACGTCCTTGACAGACTAAATGATTGTCTTCTTTTTCGAAGACCATCGACTCTTCTTCGACATCTGTTTCGTCCTCTATATCCTGCCCAATCATTTCTTCAATAATATCTTCCTGTGTCACGATCCCTAATGTCCCCCCGTATTCATCTAACACAATCGCCATATGTTTCTTTTGTGTTAGCATACGTTTAAATACAAGTTCTACACTTGCTGTCTGCACGACGAACAAAGGTTGGCGATCAATGACATCCGCAAACGACCGCTCGGGAAACATGGACCACTCGATTATCATTTTTGAATAAAAAATACCGACTATTTTGTCGATACTCTCTTCATATACTGGATAGCGAGTATAGAAATACTGCAATACGACGTCACGTACATCTTCATACGTTGAATCTAACGACAGTGAAATAATATCGGTACGGTGTGTTTCCATTACATCGCTTACATCTTTATCGCGAAAATCTAGCATACCCTTTAAACGAATGGATTCATCTTGACCGAAAGTACCTTCTGTAGACGCAATGTCCACCATCGAACGCACATCTTCTTTCGTCAAAGTTGCTTCCGTCACCGTTCCTTTAGAAATCAAGCGCACGAAGAAATTGGTAAACAATGACAGAACTAACGTCAATGGTATCAATAACTTCACGAGCACCGAAATAGGTGGCGCTACAATATACGCGATACGATCTGCAAATGTTGCAGCAATCGTTTTCGGCAATACTTCTCCGAATATAATCAAAACAACCGTTAAGATCCCTGTCAGTAATCCAATATTCAATCCTTTATCGATTGCAATCATCGTCACAATCGTCGGCATCAAAATATTTACGATATTATTCCCAATTAGGATGGCCGTAATCATACGGTCCGGCTTGGAAATCAACTTTCGTAATTTTATCGATTTACTATCTCCTTGATCCGCACGCAACTGAACTTTCATCCGGTTGATAGCGGTTAGAGCTGTTTCACTTCCCGATAAAAAGAAGGACAAAATCAAACATAGTCCCAGTGCAATAAACAATTGCGTCTCCTCCAACGATTCTCCATTTATTTGTCATCATTCATCATGTGTGATTGCCATGAATCCACTTTTTCTTATTGCGTAAGTATATCATATATATAAACTGAATTGTTAATGCTACATACAGGTAGGACGTATACTTTTATCATTCGGTTCCCTCATCCGTAAGCGTCTAAACCTTAATGCATCATGATTCTCTGCTATACTGTGAAATATAAAATAACTAAAGAAAAGAGGGTTTACCATGACTTCATCACAATCATTGGACCAATATTTCACAAACAACCGTGACCGCCACTTGGAAGAATTAACGAACTTCCTGGCAATTCCAAGCATCAGCGCACTTTCGGAACATCAACCGGATATGCAAAAAGCAGCGGAATGGCTGTCGAATGAATTCGAAAATATCGGCTTGGAGAACGTGTCAATTGAAAAAACGGCTGGACAATCCGTTGTGTATGCAGACTGGTTGCATGCTGAAGGTCAACCAACCATCCTGATCTACGGCCACTACGATGTGCAACCTGTTGATCCGCTTCACTTATGGGAAACACCTCCATTTGAAGCAACAATCCGTGAT
The DNA here is from genome assembly GCF_002743415.1 of Sporosarcina sp. P3. NCBI lineage: Bacteria > Bacillati > Bacillota > Bacilli > Caryophanales > Caryophanaceae > Sporosarcina > Sporosarcina sp. P3. The sequence continues at coordinate 88,525 of NZ_PDZE01000005.1, read as the reverse complement.
AATAAATTATATGCACGCGGAGCAAGCGATGATAAAGGGCAAGTGTTTATGCACAGTAAAGCGATCGAGGCACTCATGAATGTCGAAGGCAAACTCCCTGTTAACGTCAAGCTTATTATTGAAGGGGAAGAGGAAATTGGCAGCCCGAGCCTAGAGGAATATATCCGAAATAATCAAGACAAGCTAGCAGCGGACTTCATCGTCATTTCTGATACAGGCATGTACGGGCCTGGACAGCCGGCCATTTGCTACGGACTGCGCGGATTAGCTGGCGTACAAATCGATGTGAAAGGTCCCAAAGGCGACTTGCATTCCGGACTATACGGTGGCGGCGTACAAAACCCGATCCACGCACTTGTCGAAATTCTCGCTTCATTCCGTGATGCCGAAGGAACTATCGCAATCGATGGATTCTACGATCAAGTTCGTGATCTTACTGAAGAAGAGCGCGCAGGTTGGGCAGCTCTTGACTTCGATAAGGAAGCAGTGAAAAAAGAAGTCGGCGTCAAAGAACTGACTGGCGAACCAGGTTATACGTATACAGAACGCACATGGGCTCGTCCAACACTCGAGATCAACGGCGTATTCGGTGGATTTTCAGGAGAAGGCATCAAGACCGTCCTCCCTTCCGAAGCAGGCGCGAAAATCACATGCCGACTAGTCCCTGATCAAGAACCGGATGAAATCGTAGAAAAACTACGCGCGCACATTGCGAAACACGAACCCGTCGGCTGTGAAGTAACGGTGACGGAGTTTGATAAAGGGAAACCTTACCTAACGCCATACGACCACGAAGTGATTCAAGCAGCAGGCAGAGCATACGAGCAAGTATATGGCGTACCTACCGTCTACACACGAGGTGGTGGCTCCATACCAATCGTTGCTGCGTTCGATGAAATCCTGAACATCCCAGTTGTCTTGATGGGCTTCGGACTGGACACAGAAAACTTCCACGCACCGAATGAACACTTCCATTTAGAGAATTTCGATAAAGGATTGCGTGTCATCGGAAGTTATTATGGAGAGATTGAAAAGCTTGGATTGTGATTTGTGAATTTTTGAGCGGTTTTGTGGGTGTATTGAGCGGTTGTGTGGACTGATAGAGCGGTTGCGGGTTTGCTTTGAGCGCTTGTGTGGCTGAATAGAGCGCATGCGGCGTTGCATTGAGCGCTTACGCGGACTGATAGAGCGCTCGCGGGATTGCTTTGAGCGTTTGCGTGGCTGAAGCGTTAGCGGCGTTGCATTGAGCGGTTGCGTGGCTGTATAGAGCGCTTGCGGCGTTGCATTGAGCGCTTACGTGGTCGAATAGAGCGCATGCGGCGTTACATTGAGCGTTTGCATAGCCTGATAGAGCGCATGCGGGTTTGCATTGAGCGCTTACACAGCCGAATAGAGCGTACGCGGGTTTACATTGAGCGCTCGCGAAGCCCAATAGAGCTCCTCGCGACAAATTACGAGCACTCCTCCCTCTTCACACATACAAAAAAACAGGCTACTCCACAAAGGGGGTAGCCTGTTTTTTATTTCATTCCATTATGAAGAACGAGACTTCTCGATTCTTAAGCTTCCTCTTCTTCGTCCTCGCTACTGCCAAAGTATGTGATGATTTCCTCTACTGGCTTACGCGGTGGAGCTTTTGGTGATGTGTCGAAATAGCCGAATTGCAACATGCTGATGATGCGCTCGCCCTCCTCCACACCTAGACGCTCGCGGAATTTTGGGTTATCGATGAATGGCGGTGTTTTCCAGCAAGTCCCGACCCCTTTATCCCAAGCAAGCAATTGGATATTCTGAATCAGTATGCTGGCTGCTGCGTAATCTTCCAGCCGCTCTTTTTGGCGTACGTCTTCAGGGACGATGACGAATACAGCCGCACTGGCAGTCGAGAACTTCTTCATTTGTTTTTCTAGATCCTCGTCAGAAAGCTGTTTCCAATTTGCTACACCGAACTCCTTTAAGACGTCCAAAAGCTCTTCATACTGTTCGCCTGTTGCTACGATCAATCGCCAAGGATTACGGTTTCCGTGGTTTGGCGCCCAAACGGCATCTTCTATAATTTCGGGAATGATCTCTGGTTCGATCGGTTGTCCGTTAAAATTCTTGATAGAGCGCCGTGTGACGATGGCCTCTCTTACCGATAATGCTTGTTCATTCACACTCAACCTTCTCCTTTGCACTAAGTATCTGTTTTTCATTATACCCTAACTTGGTAGTCTGTTGCTAGAGGCTAAGAGAAACACTTTGATGCAGAACTGGGGAATTATGAGAAATGGTCATGAATTTTGAAGAAGATATACTTCGCATTCGGCGAATAAGCGTAAGAGTCTTTATAGTCCCATGTGCGATGATAAGCGTCGTACGTATGAGCATTGACGAGAGGGTTATCCCCGTCCTTGGCAGTTACGATGGTCGTATGGTCGAAGCGGCCATCCCCATGAAAGTCGTACGTAATGATATCCCCAATCTGTAATTCTTGTGGAGTTTTTACTTGAGTAGCAGTCAGCCCTTTTGTGGAAGTTGCCAAGTACCAGCGCATCGAGTGTGCGACGGTAAAACTGAAGCTCCACGTGCCTTTACGCATCCACCAGCCCTTTTCGCGGTTCGGTGCCCCATGCATCGGTGCACCGCCTGCCAACAGACATTGTGAAATGTAGTTCGTACAGTCATCTTCAACACTTGGAAAGGCAGGGTTTCTGCTGTTCCACCATTTATCTGCATAGTCCACTGCCGCTTGTCGATTGTACAAAAAAATCCCTCCTTGCCATATCATATGACAACGAGGGACATTCAATTAGTGATGTAGCACTTTCGATAAAAAGTTTTGGGCGCGTTCAGAATCAGGATTCGTAAAGAACTTGGCTGGTGTTGCTTGTTCCACGACTTTGCCGTCCGCCATAAAGATGATCTCGTCGCAAATTTCTTTGGCGAAGCCCATTTCATGCGTCACAACGACCATCGTCATACCGCTTTCCGCGAGTTTACGAATCGCATCCAGAACTTCCGTGACCATCTCCGGGTCGAGTGCGGAAGTCGGCTCGTCGAAAAGCATGACTTGCGGATCCATCGCGAGCGCACGTGCTATTGCTACGCGTTGTTGCTGACCGCCCGATAACCGGTTTGGATACGCATCGAATTTGTCGCCAAGTCCGAGTGAAGTCAGCAATTCCTTTCCTCGCTCTTCCGCCGCACTCTTACTTAGTCCTTTGACATTGATCGGCGCAAGTGTAACGTTTTGCAATGCCGTGAGAAAAGGATAGAGATTAAAGCTTTGAAATACGAATCCGATTTCAGAACGTGCTTTATTGATATTCACTTTTTTATCGTGGATGGAAATTCCGTCTACTACAATTTCTCCGTTATCGATCGGCTCGAGCGCATTGATCGTGCGAATTAATGTAGACTTCCCCGCTCCACTTGGGCCAATGATGGCCACAACGTTAGACTTGGGTACTTCAAGCGTGACATCTGTCAGCACTTGGTTCATACCGAATGTTTTATTCACATGTTTTATAGAAATCATATCTGGCACTCCTTCACATCGAGCTTCATGAATTTTCTCTCGCTAATAACTTTTGTTCGATCGCACGAATGATCATGGATAACGTGAACGTCATGGCAAAGTAAACGAAACCTATGAATGTCCATACTTCAATGGAACGCATACTAGTGGCAACGAGGTTCTTCGCGTTCAACGTCAATTCCGTCGCACCGATGACCGAGATCAAAGAAGAATCTTTAATTAGCATGATGAATTGTGAAGCAAGTGGCGGTAACACTCGTCGGAATGCTTGTGGCAAGACGATCAAACGCATAGCCTGCCAGTAGGTCATACCTGACGAACGAGCCGCTTCCATCTGACCTCTTGGGACACCTTGTATGCCTGAACGAACGATTTCTGCAATGAATGCTGCGGTAAAGACAGCTAGACCGATAATCGACGCCCAATAGGAACCGAGTTTTAAAAATTGACCGAGTACAAAGAAAATCCAAATCAATAGTACTAGCAACGGCACGCCGCGCATGACTTCTACATAGGCTGAGGAAAGAATACGGATGAATCTATTGCGGGAAATCCGACCCATTCCGATGATAATACCCATCGGAATAGCCAGCAATAATGCGATTGCTGAAATTTCGAGTGTTTTCAGCGCCCCTTCAATAAAGATATCCATATTTTGCGATATTACACTGAAGTCATATTCATAGCCACCCATATTATTCTCCTGAAACCTTATCTAGCCAGTCGCTTTCCTCAAACCAGCGACTTCTGGATTCCAATTCTTCGGGGCTATCCACATAGCTATGCAAAAATGAGTTCAACCATTGAATTGTTTCAAAGTCATTTTTCTTTACTGCAATTCCTAAGTTTTCAGCTGACAGCAAACCTTCAAGTTGATGAACTTCCCCTTCGTGCTCCAAGCGCCATACAGCAATAGCAGGTTCATCATAGACGACTGCATCCGCCTGCCCTGAGCCCATTGTTGTAGCTGCTAACGGGAAATCTTCGAAATCTACGACTTCCGCGTTTTTGAACTGAGTCTTCGCAAGTAACGCTCCTGTAGTTCCGATCCCTACAGCAATTTTATTCCCTTTTACATCAAGCTCTTCCCATGACTTGATACCTTTATTGGCAGCTGGCACCATGATCGCCTGACCTGTTTTATAATAAGGATTTGACATACTAATAGATAATGCACGGTCTCCGCGAATCGTCATCCCTGCGATGACCATATCTACTTCACCTATTTGCAAAGCTGGTCCTAAGCCGTCAAATACGAACTGTTTAAATTCTACTTCTGTATTTAGCGCTTCCCCTACCGCATTTGCTAGATCGATATCGTAGCCGACAAATCCGCCGTCAATGCTTTTCATTTCAAAAGGGAAATAGCCTGGTGCAATTCCGATCACCAATTTCTTGTTGTCTTTAATATTCTTTAACGTGGACTTCTCTGTTGATCCTGCTCCTCCATCGTTACTACTACATCCAGCGACGACCAATACTAGGATTAGTAATAGTGCTGTAAACATCTTCTTCATACATTTCCCCTTCTCTCTCTACTAGTATAAATATTCTAAATTAATACAATTATAAGTTACCTACCGACGCCTGTCTATAAGTATATGTATACGTTTGCTTGTATACTACATATATTGGACGAAGTCTTATAACGATTATTTTCTATATTTTTAATATACGACATAATGAATAATTATACAACAGTAAATAGTTTCATTGTGAATGATAAAGGGGAATATATGTAGACTAGTATGATGTTAAATAGAAAAAGCGACAGCTCTTGAAGATGTACTCAAGAACTGCCGCTATCGTTTGAATGGAGCATAGGGGGCTCGAACCCCTGACCTTTGCACTGCCAGCGCAACGCTCTCCCAGCTGAGCTAATGCCCCTCATATCTGATACAATATAGAGTATATCAACTGTTCGTTTAAAAGACAATAGGCAAGAAAGGTGGTTAATGGTATGCAGCATGAAGAAAAAGAGTTGACTGAAGCTGTGTCTCTGTGTGACTCCAAGGGGCTTTTGAATCCCGAATCAATAGGATACGCACGCAACCCAATAGTGAGAAGCAATCTAAGAGGACATTTCAGGAAAAAAAAGCGCTGGAACAATTGGTGCATTTACGGGGAAGACGTTTTATTAACTACTTCAATTGTACACCTAGATCATAAAGTTATTTGTCTAATTTACATACTCAACTACGAGACTCAACGTTTCTATGAAAAACATGTTTCCCTCCCATTTGGCAGACGCGTTAAAATGCCTGAGGAGGCACTTGAAAGTATTAAATTCGTACATGACGATATAACGATTCAACTCGTCCACATGCAAGGCGAAACGCATTTGTCAATTCTCATTCCTGACTTTGATAATGAAGTATTGCATGCAGATTTGCATATTATACATCCCGAAAAAGATGAATCTTTGAACGTCGTCATTCCGAAAAGTCGAGATTCATTCCACTTCACTTCCAAGCATTCAATTATGCCGACTGGCGGATATGTTCGCGTTGGAGATCGACGCTATGATTTCAATCCTTATTACAGTTTCGCGGTCTATGATTATGGTCGTGGCGTGTGGAACGGCCGAACGAATTGGGACTGGGCAATGGCCTCTCAACGTACAAGTGGAAAACGTATCGGCTTGAATTTCGGCGGCCGTTGGACCGATGGCACGGGACTAACAGAAAATGCGGTCTTTGTAGAAGGTACGATGCATAAATTTCATGAGGATGTAGTATTCAAGAGCGATAAAGAAGACCCAAAAAGCGCTTGGAAAATTCAAACGAAATTTTCAGATGATATCCAATTGACATTTAAACCATTCTTTCAATGCCAGACGCTTGATCACTATCTCGTCAGGAAGATGTCGATTACACAACATGTCGGCTATTATCATGGAAAAGTTCGATTATCAAGCGGACAAGTCTTACCGATTCGACAAATGCTCGGTTCCATCTTAGAGCGCAAATATCATTAATTTCCTGTTTACTTTACTTTCCTGTCTACAAAGAGATCGTTTTTTTGTTTAAGGTTGCTGTTTTACGGTGATAATATAGGTAGTATACACTTTAGAAAGGGTGGCGCTTATGTCATTAATGAGAATACTATCTATGGTTGGGGTTTCATCTATTTTACTTCTAGGAGGTTGCTCATCAAAAGACGAGGCACCGGACAATGATGAGGCAATCAGTATTGAAGATGAGGGTGAAGGCAGCACAATTAACACGGGTGACGGCTATGGCTTCACCGATTTCGATTTGACGATCAAGAAAGACGGCAAGAAAATCGAAACAGATTATGAAGATGTAAAGCCTGATGATGCAGAGTATGTCAACGAGTTCCAAGAAGTGGATCTCGAAGGAAATGAAGCAATTGACGATATGCATAAGATGTTTATGGAGATTTTGATCGATAGCGGAACTACTAAAGAAGAAGCGATTGATCGCATTCTGCAGTGGTACGGTCTTGATACGTATGATGAGTTTGAGTTGGATGTAAAGTTTACAGACGACAAGACTCTGCATATTGATGAGAAGAAGTAATAACAGGGAATCAGCTATTTATACGGGTTGAGTAACTTGTTCGATTTACTGGTACAAAATGCAGAATAAAGCAGACCGTTAATTCGTATTTGAATTAGCGGTTTTTTGCATGCTTTTTGTCAAAGTTATAACGTGATTTAAATAGAAGATATACAACATTTGCGCCCGATAACGACTTAGTGGTCGAAAACCGTTGATCTGCGCTGCAGCCGGACGCGTTCCGGAGGGTGGGCGGTGAACCACACCTCTTCGCTTCGCTTCGACGGGTGTTTCACCTGTCCCACTGATCCTCCCGGAGTCGCCGGCTTCCGCTCCAATCAACTAGCCAACTACAAAGAAATCTTCTCTATAAACGCGCCCGATTATAGAATTATTTATCTCTTACAAATCCAACTAGTAAAATCAATATCCCTAAAACCAATAAAGGTACAACATATAAATTTTCGAAGAATCCACTAACTTCAATTTCTGGGACTTCTCCTGTCATTCCTCCAGAATAAAATCCAGCTTGAACAATACTCGAAGAAAGCATAGAGAAGCCTTTTTCTAAAGTGTAAATAAATCCAGACGTAACAATAAATACAAGACCTAAAATTTTAAATGAATTCATACTTAACCCCTACCTATATTGTTTTTATCTGGCCCGTTTGGTGCATTGTCTTTATCACGCAAACGCACCCGATTGCTTTAATAGATTTCAAATAGTTTATATGTCTGCATTAATATCTACATTTCTTTTTCTAGCATCAGAAATTGTTTTTATAGCCAACATAGCAAACAGAGTAATAAATCCAACTTTGAATCCTAGTGACCAATTCCATGTTAAAGCTGAGAAGATGACCCCTAATGTTATGAAAACATAGCATTGGATTTTATAAGATCTTTTCGAAAAAGTATTCAAAACGAAAAAAATAATGAATAAGCTCATAAATAAATCTCTTAAAACTATAAACACAGTATCTAAATCCATATTTTCATGCCCCCTTTAGCCATAATGGCCCTATTCTGGAACAAAGTTATGCTACAAACGCCCCCTTTAGTTCAGTGAGGGAGTTCTTGCAATCTTTTGCGTTTAAAGCTTATCTTCAGTTTGTTTTCTAGTAATATATCCAATAACTATTCCTATGATTAGAATCGTAAGCCCATCCTGATCCCAATCTTTCAAAATAAAGCTAAGAACTATCCAAGCAAAGACTGCCCCAAAAATTGTCAAGAACAAATATTTCATATGGAATCTACTCTCTCTTAATTAATTTACTGTAAATCATACCAGAGTATCCTAGTTTCTTATTGGAAATTCATTAATTTCACATTGAACTAACAAAATGGCCCTATTACTGAATTGGTAGCAATCCTTCTTAAGAACAGCCCCCGAATGCTTGCCATTAGTTGCATTATTCTGTTGGCATATAGCCAATTACTTTATTTGTATTCGGATCAACAAGGATTAAAGTTGTTCCAGTTACAGCATTATCTACATCTTCAAAAGAAACGCTTAACACTTCTTTTCCATCATACGCTTTATCTAATAATACATATTTATTATCAATAATTACCTCTTTCACTTTCGCATTTTGAAAGTCATCTTTTGCTTGGTCCTGCCAACCTTCTTCTTTTAAAAATCCCCATGCTGCGGCTTTAGCATCTTCATAGCTATCTGTGTCATTTGAGTTTTCTATCACTGACTTATTTGAACAACCCATAATAAGCATTATTGAAAATAATGCTAATGCAAAATACATGAATTTCAATTTCATTATGCCTTCATCTCCTTGTGAGGTTAGACGGTTTATGGTTAGGCAAGTTACACTATTTGGTCCGTTTGGCGCGTAATGGTTGTTCAGTTAACGCTTCCATTCGTAGAATATCATTATTCCTCTTAGGTTACTTATTACTACAGATGACATTACCAGAGTAAGAGCAGCGATGTTGATTGTCTTATAACGAGAAATAGATAATCAACAGTAATAAATTCATGACAATATGTGCAAACATATGTGCAAGCATTGCAAGCTCAAGATTGTGCTTCCAATAAATCCAACCAAAGAACAAGCCACCTATACCATTCAGTAAAATCATTCGGAACCAAATGAATGCGGTCATTTCCGTCATCTGCGCGGTTGCACTATAGTGACCTAACGCAAACATGAATGCGCTAATGAATATGGCAAGGATAAAGACCCAATTAGTAGGTTTTTCCGATTTTCGATTAAATACTTTCCCGAGAATAAAAACCAATAAGCTCATCACACCAAAACGCATGATTAGTTCCTCAACAACCCCTCCGTAAAGTAAAGCCGATATGAAGTGTAGAGCTGTATACGGTTGTAATGTTTCAACTAAGCTATCTGGTAAGAACGGTTGGAAAAAATAATCGAATCCAATCATAACGACAGCTGCAACCGAGCCTAGTATTATAGCTAGTTTAATACCATTTATCCAATCTGACTTTGACTTTACCCTAGCATGAGGGTGAATAACCACAGATTTCAAGCCAACTTTATGCGCTGTGAAAAATCCCACGACAAGAGCTATTATGATGATGATGAAATTGGGAATTACAGCGAGTAAGGCTAAGATTTCAAGTGATACTGAAATTCCCGTCATTCTACTCAATTGCTCTAATTCGGCCGGATTTGCCGATAAAATCGATAGACCAATAAGATAAAGAAAAAACATCGCAACGATACTAACTAAAAGATAAGTTAATAATCCAGTCACGCTTTTTTGCTTGATCATATACAACCTCCTTAATTGTAGTTTGAAAATCCGTAAATTAAGATTTTATAATGTGCACCATTCCGATACGTTTAACTTAACCATATGGACCGCTTTAAGCACAACAATTCTTCAACAGCTACACTGATTAATTTACATCCCATTCATTATTTCTTTACACTATCCAACAGAATAAACCCAAATACCACACCAGCTATTGTTTGAATTGGTGAATTACCGGGATAAATTATTTCCGGGACGAATGGAAACATACTCTCTCCTACTGGCGTAAATAGTAATACGCCCATAGAACATACAGCAAGAGACGGCAACCCAATCCCTATGAATGTAGCCCAATCAAAAGTCCATTGCTTATTCTCTTTCATTTCGATTAGAAGATTCGGCAATTTGAGCAGCATTCCAATGCCAATAGAAAATATTGTTGAAAAAAACACAAATGATTGTGCATTATAGTTTTTCATATATTCTTGTTTCAACTGGAACTGATAGGTAGCGCCTACATACATAATCATTCCTATCGCCATTGTCCATCCGAAGTAATAAATGAACCTTCTCACACAAATCCCTCCTTTTATGAAATGGATCTTCTACTATTTATACGTCCATACAGCGTGAAAATGTTCAACCCTTTTGAATACCTACAGGTAAAGCGACTGTTCTTAGACTTTCTGATTCCACTCTTTTAGTTACTATATTACAAGTATACATAAAATCCCAATAAGCGTTCTAACTATGTTTATTCCAAAATAAAAAGCACCGCTACATGCGATGCTTTTTCATGTGTTTATAATTCAATTTCCTAGATCATTACGTAAGCACATTTTTTCGTTACTCTTCATTATGCAGCATCCCGTAAAACACACCTTTGCGTGCTAGCAATTCTTCGTGGCTTCCGGATTCGAGTAGCTCGCCATCTGCCAGTACAAAGATTTTGTCTGCTTGTCTAATCGTGTTCAAACGGTGGGCGATGACGAAGCTTGTTCGTCCTTCCATGAGACGCTCCAACGCATCTTGAATCGCGAGCTCTGTCACGGTATCGATGCTGCTCGTTGCTTCATCGAGTAACAGCAAAGTCGGATCTGCCACTAGTGCTCGTGCGATGGATAACAATTGTTTTTGTCCTTGTGATATTTCTTCTCCGCCAGCCGTCAACACCGTGTCATAGCCTGACGGTAGTTTGCAGATGAAGCTGTGGGCGTTGGCCTTTTTGGCGGCTTCTTCTACTTCTTCATCCGTTGCGTCGAGTCGACCGTAGCGAATGTTTTCACGCACTGTCGCTTCGAATAAGAACGGATCTTGCAAGACGAAGGCCATTTGACTACGTACAGTATGGCGTGGCAGTTCATTGATCGGGATGCCGTCGAGCAGAATTTGACCGCTATCTACTTCATAAAAACGTGAGAGCAATTGCATGATCGTCGTCTTCCCCGCTCCTGTTGCACCGACAAAGGCCGCGGTTTCGCCTGATTGAACATGGAAGCTAAGATTCTTAATAATCGCTTCTTCATCATAACCAAACGTCACATGACGGAACTCGACATCGCCATGTATGGTTTCGATTTGCTTCGTTGCTTCATCTTTTTCCTCCGGCTCGTCCAGAATAGAAAATACTCGCTCTGCTCCCGCAATGGCGGAGAGGACGGTATTGAATTGATTAGCCAAATCATTTAATGGTCGCGTAAATTGTCTGGCGTACTCACTGAAAATGACAATCGTTCCGACCGTTACGCCGCCAGTTCCTGTCACCGCCAGCAGTCCGCCTACTCCTGCGACGATCGCGAACGACATATTATTAAGTGTGTTCATGACTTTTGGAATGAATCCTGAATACGTCTGTGCCCAGAAACCTGCTGTACGCAGGCGTTCACTTTTTCGCGCGAACTCTTCCATGACATTCTGTTCCTGTGAGAATGCTTTGACGACTCGCTGACCCGAAACCGTTTCTTCAATCATGCCATTTAATTCACCAATTGCGCGCTGTTGTTCTTTAAATAATATCCCGGTGCGTCGAGTGATCCAGCGCATAGCAATGAACATGACAGGGACGATGATCATAGTGAGCAACGTCAATAACGGACTGAGATACAGCATGATCGATAGAGTACCGACAAGTGTCAGTACACTGGAGAACACTTGGATCAATGAGGAATTTAGCGTTTGACTGACATTCTCAATATCATTCGTCACGCGGCTCATCAATTCACCGTGCTGTCGTTTATCGAAAAATCGGATCGGCAACTTCTGGAGATGGCCAAATAATTGCGTGCGTAGACGATAGACTGTTTGTTGTGCGATTCCGACCATCCAGTAGTTTTGGAAATAGGTAGACAAGGAAAAGCCTGCATACACAAGTAATAATAAACCAATTTGCATACTGAGCCCGTCCACTTTTTTCGGAATAATGAAATGGTCGATCATATTCCCGATCATCAATGGGCCGATTAGCGCTAGCGCTGAACTGATGAAAACGAGTGTCAACACTGTAATCAGTAACCCTCGTTGTTGGTCGATCAAACGCCAAATGCGTGCGAGGACAGATTTCCAGTCTCCCGCTTTTTGAACTTTTTTACGCTCTGCTTTTGATAGGTCTTGTTTTTGGATAATAGGTTCATAGCCGAAAGGTTTCTGCATCATGCCACTCCCCCATTCTGTTGCGATTTCGCAATTTCCCGATAGAAGGCAGACGTTTGAAGCAACTCTTCATGCGTGCCATAGCCCACGACTTCACCCTCTGACACTAATAAAATCGCATCAGCAATTTGAGCGGTTTGAATTTTTTGCGTGACGATCAGCATCGTTGTGTCTTCTTCCTGCAATGCGTCCCATAACGACGATTCGGTTTTGACATCGAGCGCGCTCGTACTATCATCCAAAATCAGTAAAGAAGGTTTACGGATCAATGCACGAGCAATCGATAGACGCTGTTTTTGACCACCAGATAAATTCACGCCGCGCTGCCCGACTCGTGTTGCATAGCCATCGGTAAAATTCATGACAGATGAATGAACTTGCGCTTTTTTAGCGGCCTCTTCGATTTCATTCGTAGTGGCATTCGGCTTGCCCCACGATAGATTTTCAGCGATGGAACCTGTAAAGAGCATCGATTGTTGCGGCACATAGCCGATCATGTTCCGTAATGTATCAAGCGGCCAGTCTGCTAGGTTTTTACCATCCACCCACACCGTACCTTCCGTCGCTGTGAACATGCGTGGGAGTAGTTGAAGCATTGTGGACTTACCTGAACCGGTAGCCCCCATAATGACGAGTTTCTCCCCCGCAGGTACTTCAAACGACACGTCTCGTAGCACGTCTTCAGTCGTTCCTGGATAACGGAATGATACATGTTCAAACCGAACGGAAACTGCGCCTTGGTGACGATCGGTAGCTATCTCCAGCTGTTCAAGATCATCATCGGCAACTAGCAACTCTTCCATTCGATCAGAAGACGCTTTTGCGCGCGAGAAAATAACAATCAAAAAGGAGAACATGGAAAAAGCGCTTGTCATTCTCATCGTGTAGTTGATGACCGCTACAACGTCCCCGACAGGCATATTGGAGTTGCGGACTTCATCTGCACCAAACCAAAGCACTGCCATGAAGCTGACGTTCATGATGAACAATAACACGGGTAAAATTAATTCCATTAAACGCATCGCATGGATACTATCTTTTTTCAGCGCACTTGCCGCTTTGGAAAAACGGTTCGTTTCAAAAACACCTCGTAAATAGGCTTTTATGAGACGAACCGCTTGTAAATTCTCTTGTACGAGTCGATTGACACCGTCCAAACGGCGTTGTACTTGCCCGAATAAACGTACACCTTTGCGTGCCATGACAACGAGGAATACAGCTAGGAACGGTGCACCGATTAGTAAGAATACTGCGAGTTTCGGACTGACGACGAATGCCATAATCAAACTGCCGAGTGCCATCAACGGCGCGCGAGCCATAATTCGTAACCCCATGAACAACGCAGTTTGGGCAAGCGTCACATCACTAGTCAAACGTGTAATGAGACTTGACGTCGGAAAGCGTAAAAATGCCGCTAATGAAAACGTCTGGACGCACCGAAACAAAGCTTGTCTGAGATCATAGCCGAAACTTTGCGCGGCATGTGCAGCGAAATAGGAATTGACGACGCCTGTGAATAACGCCATAAAGGCGAGTGCCATCATGACACTCCCCCATATCAACACGGCGTTCAAGTCTTCTTTCATTATTCCTTCATCTATAATTCTACCGATCAGCAATGGCTGTATTAATTCGACCGATAGTTCAAGTAACATGAGTAGAATGGCGATGAACATCGGCCATTTATAAGGTAGTGCATAGCGGAAAACCGTTTTCATTTCATACACCCTTTACTTGCTGTCTTTCCTTTCATTATGTCATATAGGAATACAGTGTGTACAGGCGAAAAGCTATACCTCGCTATGGTCGTACTCTTGAATAGAATCAGGGAACGGAGCGCTTTCCTTCTTGCGATTACCTCCAATAGATAACCAGACAACCCCTACCAGCATGATCGCTGCGCCACTTATTTGCCAGACACCCATTGCCTGACCTAGCCAGAAAACGGAAACGATCATCGCCGTAAGCGGTTCGAAGCTAGACAGCACACTCGTTTCAACGGGTGAAATATAATTCATACTTTGCAGGAACATGATGAAAGCGAGCGTTCCCATAATAATGACGAGTAACAACATACCCATCGCTGGACCGTCAAGCAAAGCACCAAGATTCATGAAGAACATCGGCAAATTGATGACGAATAAAGTCATACCGCCAATGAACATTCCCCAGCCGACGACGAGTAATACTCCCCACTCCGCCATAAGAACTACGGGATATAATGTGTAGAATGTAAAGGCAAATCCTACAATCACACCCCACACAATTGCGGTCGTACCCAATGAAATACTCGAGAATGAACCGTTTGTTAAAAGTAAAATCAAACCGAATAACGCAACGATCATACCGATCACCTGGCTGCCTGGTGGGAAGGATCTTTGTAAAATCGAAAGCAGAATGATAATGTAAACCGGCGCAACGAACTGGAATAATGTAGCCACCACTGCGTCACTATGTGCAATAGTTTGGACAAAGCCGAATTGTACACCGAGCATTCCGATGACACCGAACATCAACATTTTACGTAACCACAACTTTTGTCTCATAGGACGACCTACTTGTATGCCTTTTGCTTTCAATAATAAGAGCAACGCGCCACCCGCGATCGACAAACGAAGGATTAACATCATCGAAACAGACATTTCACTATGGTCCAAAATCCACTCCATCATAGGCCCCGTAGCGCCCCATAAGATCGAACCGATAATAATCATCATAATTCCTTTTAATCGCAACATGATTGATCACCCCTTACTAATTTCTTGTCTTTTTAGTCATATAGTATAAAATTCACATATGAGACATGGACAACACTGAAACTTCATTTATAATAGTTATATAGTAGAATTGGAAAGGAGTACCTCTATGCACACAATTCCGTTACCAGAGACTAGCAAACATCAGACATTAGTCGATAGTCTAAGTAAATACCAATTAGTTACACATACGGATGGCGATGGTCTAATCACCTATGCTAACCAAAATTACCTAACTGTCAGTGGTTGGACTCCTAAGCGCATCTTAGGCAAATCTTTCTGGCAAATGTTTTCAGATCAACCTGAAAGCCAAGAAATAGCGAACTCCATTTGGGACTGTTTGCTGTCCGGAAAAACATGGGCGGGTAAAATAGAAAAAATGACTCGCAAAGGCGATTCCTTTTTTGTGAATACACTCGCTGTCCCTACCCTCTCCGATTTCGGAGAACTGCAATCCGTGTTCTTCCTAGAACTTGATATTACGGAAGATGTTCGCTTGCAAGAACGCTTAGGAGACATTGCATTCATTGATGTAGAAACCGGACTTATGAGCCGCCACAAGCTAGAACAAGTAGTAAATGAATCCATCGCAAATGCTAGCCATTTTTCATTTGTCTATTTGACGATCGATCATTACTTCACTATGAAAGAGCTGCAATCCCAAGAATCTGAGACGCAGCTTATTCAAGAATTCACTAACCGGTTAAAACGCTACTTCCAAGATAATCCGATTGCGCGGATCGATACGAATAGCTTTGTTGTACTGACAGCTTTCGGTGATTGGTATATTCAAGGTTTCTATGATTTCTTAAAGCAACAGCCAATCTACCTCAGCCACAATGCGCAAACCATTTCGATCAGTGGCGGGATTGTCCGTTTCCCTGAAGACCAGAAAACCTATTCGCAACTGTACAAAGTCGCGATGACCGCCGCAAATGATGTCATTAGTCAAGGTGGTGGACGGATTGCTTCACTGTCTGCTGAGTCCCATAAAATTCTGAACCGACGTTTGGAAATTGATCGCAAGATGCTAACGGCACTTGATCGCAATTCATTGCATGTAGCGTATCAGCCACAATACGATGTGGCTAGCGAGAAAATCACTTGCTACGAAGCACTCGTTCGTTGGGAAGATGAAGACCTTGGCGTCATCAGCCCTGACGAATTAATTCCGATTGCAGAAGAAAATGGTTTGATTGAAGAAGTCGGTGCATATGTGGCAGAAGAGGCGATGACGTTCGTAACGAAATGGCATCGTGCAGGGAATGACATGAATATTTCCATCAACTCTTCTATTCGTGAATCTTTGAATCCACAATGGAAAGACCGGTTAATCTCCATCTTGAATCAAACCGGTTGCCCAGCAGATAAAGTGCAACTTGAATTCACCGAGAAATTCGCGCTTAAAGCGGAAGAAGAACAATCCGTGCTGGCACAAATGTCCGAACTACAAAACCTCGGTTTTCAGTTCACTCTCGATGATTTCGGATCAGGATACGCATCGTTGCGCTACTTGCAACACTTGCCGATCTCCAGCGTCAAAATAGATCGCGTCTTTATCGATACGTTGTTGAGCAATCCAAAGACGCAAAAGTTGATCGAAGGACTGATCCAACTTTCCAAAAAAATTAACTTATATACCATTGCAGAAGGCGTCAGCAATGAACAGCAATTTGAGTTGCTGAAAGAAATGGGCATCGATGCTATGCAAGGTCATTTCATCGGCATGCCGATGCCCGCTGAACAAATCGAAATTAAATAAAGTATCGCTATCAAATTAGATGGAGCTCCTTTCATAAAGAAAGGGCTCCATTTTTGTCTATCTTATTCACTTGGGGTATGTCTTAGTGCGTTTGATTACAGCTTACTGTACGGGGGGTGAAAAGACAACCTTTTTTGATTGGTGTGCGGTAGGGGTGTGGGTTGGGTGGTGGTTGGGGTGGGTTGATTGAGCGGATAGCGGGTGCGATTGAGCGCTTGGCTGGGCTGATTGAGCGGATAGCAGTGGTTATAGAGCGTTTTGCTGGCTTGATTGAGCGGAACTCGACCGGTATAGAGCGCTTGGGCCACTTTATTGAGCGGATTCGAACGTGGCCGCGTTTGGGTTCATTGAATTGCTTCATTGGACGGACAGCGGGTGCGATTGAGCGGATTGCGATGGCTATAGAGCGCTTAGCTGGCCCTGTTGAGCGGAATTCGACTGAGATAGAGCGCTTGTGGAGTTGTATAGAGCGGACAGCGTGACCCATAGAGCGTTTAAGTTAGTTCATTGAGCGAGATGAGATGGCGCGGGTTGATACAGCGTTTCAGACAACACACTAAGCACTCGCGGACAGGCTTAGTGCATGATGGCGCGAGCGATTGAGCGCATTAGACAGACACATAGAGCGCTCGCGAAGATGGATTGAGCGGATCACGATGGCTATAGAGCGTTTGGCTGGCTTGATTGAGCGGAATTCGACTGGGATAGAGCGCTTGGGCCACTTTATTGAGCGGATTCGAACGTGACCGCGGTTGGTCCATCGACTTGCTTCATTGGACGGACAGCGGGTGCGATTGAGCGGATAGCGATGGTTATTGAGCGCTTAGCTGGCCCTGTTGAGCGGAATTCAACTGAGATAGAGCGCTTGTGGCGTTATATAGAGCGGATAGCGTGACCCATAGAGCGTTTAAGTTAGTTCATTGAGCGAGATGAGATGGCGCGGGTTGATAAAGTGTTTCAGACAACACACTAAGCACTCGCGGACAGGCTTAGTGCATGATGGTGCGAGCGATTGAGCGCATTAGACAACACATAGAGCGCTCGCGAAGATGGATTGAGCGGATAGCGATGGCTATAGAGCGTTTGGCTGGCTTGATTGAGCGGAACCCGACTGAGATAGAGCGCTTGGTCCACTTTATTGAGCGAATTCGAACGTGACCGCGCTCGACCAGCTTCATTGAGCGCATTGCGACCACCATAGAGCGCTCAGGCAAAATAAATGAGCACTCACCTATAAATATGAGCGCTCAAGCCTTGCTTTTCGATTGATTCAATGGATGACTCTCTCTAACGTATCCAGCGGTGTGAACTGGTCTAATGTATAGCTGTTTATTTCATTTACGGAAATCGTGTAGAGGGAATTACCGCTATATACCAGACGTTGGATTTCTGTTTCCCAGTCCATATAGTCATTCGTCATGGGTTTGGTCAGATCGGCGGTTTGGACGATGCCGCGTTCTGCTGTGATTTCGTAGATCATGGCGCCAGTGCTTTGGAGATCCAGGATGTTTTCACGCTGGGATTGCTCATACACTGAGATCGGGAAGCCGAATAGGTTTCGTGTTGGGTGGATGAACAGTGCGTGATGGTCGTGTTGGACTGATGAATAGGTCCCTTGCCCGCCGATGATTTCAGAAGCGGTTTCTTTTGGATTTGCAAAGTCTGTCACGTCGAACACGGAGATTTTCATGCCGCCTGTTTGGATGATGGGTGCGCCACCTTGTGGATTTTTCTTCGCGATGGTTTCATAGCCGAAGCCGATTAAGTGGCCTTCGTCCAGTGGATGCAAATAGTTGCTGAAGCCTGGTATTTTTAGTTCGCCGAGTACTTTTGGGTTAGTCGGGTCCGCAACGTCCATGACGAATAGCGGATCTGTTTCACGGAACGTGACCATATACGCTTTGTCTCCTAGGAATCGTGCGGAGTAAATGCGTTCATTGACTGCTAGATTTTCGACTGAACCGACTTGCTTCATGTTTTCGTCGAGGATGAATAAATGGTTCTTCGCTTTATTGCGTTCGTCCCACAGATTGCCTTCTGTTGTGACTGTCCGGAAATAGCCGTTGTGCTCATCCATCGAAAATTGATTTAAGATGGTCCCTCTTAGTTGAGCGGTTTGCAGGAAATGCACATGCGTTTTCTCGAGGCTGAATTTGAATACCTCACTAGTGCTTTGCTGATTGTCTTGGTAGTTTGTAGACGTTAAGTATAGATGATCTGCAGACATGTACAGTTGTTCACCGCTGCCGAGATAAGCTTTCGTATCTACTCCACTCCGTTCTCCTGATTCGATATCGAGTGTCGTAATGATCGAGTAGGAAGGTTCCATCGCGCCTGGCAAAATGGAAATTTTATCGAGTGCTAGTGGCTGTGCTTGTTGATTGGTTGCGGAATCATAGACTGTTGGTAGTAGCTGATCTTCTGCTGGAGTTGGATGATCGTACCAGAGAAATGGTTGATTATTCGTGACCATATAGACGAATTGGCCGATTTTACGTGTGCCGATGACGTAGCCTTCTGCCCCTGTTTCGCGAATGAGTTTCGGATTCGTGCGGTCCGTGACGTCATATACACGGATAACGGAAAGTTGCTGCATCGGCATGATCCGATCTTCTGTTATTTTCATATCCATATTGGACGTTGGTGCGTCTAGATTTTGGCCACCGATGACTACGACTTTGTCTTGATCTACATACAGTTGGTTTGCATAGAATCCATCGGTGAAGTCGGTCTTGCTGGCCCGGACCATCTCGTTTGGATTTCGTATATCCGTGATCATAAGTCCATCACCATTTAAGACGTCGTATAGGAAATCGCCGTCTGTTTTGACAGTGTCGGCTTCATCTACACCCGCTACTTGCTGGTTGGTTTGTGAATGGTCGACACCGCTACCAGAAGCTTTGTCTTCCGAAGAAGACTCTTCCATAATTTCACTGCGTCCTTGAGGTTTCACCCGTTCAAAGAAGTTCTCGATCTCCTTAATAGACGTGATGGGCTGTACGGATTCGAGGACGGTGAATGAAAGCGCTTGGTTTGCTGCGCGTTTCCAGATGCCAAAACTATTCGCTGGAACATGCAATGTATAGTTTCCGGGTTGCAACTCCCCTACTTGCAATGACGTCTTTCCATTTCCGTACGCAAGCTTGGCCGGTGTCTTCTCCTTATTTTTCGTCACGTAAAACTGTGAAGCGTCCACGTTTCCTCTCACGGGGTCTGTAAAGTAGACGTGTAGTGACTGACCCGCGAGCACAGACTTGGTCGATGTAACGCCTACTTTTGGCCAGAATAAAAAACTGATCAGCACAAGCACTCCGATCGTTCCAGCTACCCCCAACACAATGAGCCATTTACCTGTATTCATGATGTTCATCTCCTTTTATTTACTATGTAGTAGAGTAGACTGAAATTTTTCAGTTTCGTTACATCCTATGTAAAAAAGCTAAAACCACTCTTTTTATAGAGTGATTTTAGCTACGTTATAGCTTCTTCCATTGTCTGTCGCCTTTATCATTATGGATGGATTGTCCCGTATGAAACAGATTCTCTAGTTCTAGTTCATCTAGATAGCCTTTCAATTCAAGCATGATGTGATTGGTGTCGATCGTCTCCTGGTTGAGAAGATTCACATCTACTGCGAGCGGTACTTTCATTTTTTGTCCCGGTTCGATTTCCAATCCAAGGTCCGTTGAGTACTTGAAAGGGTTCTCTGCCCAACCTTTTTCTAGTTTCACTTCGAAACTGAAGGTTAATGTAGGCTGGTGAATCACCCTATTGGTGTCATTATTTATTTCAATTAAGTATTCAACTTTTCCATCTTCTAACGGTTTTTCTTGTAACACCTTGAGTTGTACATTTTCTAGATCTTCATAGAGACCTACAGCAGGTACAACCTTTTCATTTTCTGTATTCGATTCTTGCAATAATGGTAACACGAGTAGTAAAAACATCACGGTGACTGTCGCAACTACACTCCAGATTACTATACTCTGTTTTTTTCTAAGTGGTTGAATTCTGTTGGTTTCCTTGTAGCTTCGGTCCTTTTCATGTTCGCTCATCGTACCCCCCCTCTCTGTTTCATTTCTATCGATATTTCGCGGTAGTAAATCAGTATATGCAGCAGATGTCTAGTATCGAATTGGTTTTGAATCATTTTTTCATTATAGAAAAAGGAAGAGCAGAAAAATCGCTCTCCCTTTTATTATTTACACGCTAACAATCGATAATTCTTTCAGCTGTTGAATCGCTTGTTCAATCAATTCAACTTTTTGTACGAGGGCGAGGCGGACGTAACCTTTCCCTGCGGTACCGAAGATGCTACCAGGGACCATGACGACGCCTGCTTGTTTGATGACTTCGAAGACGAATTCTATGTCGTCGATGTCATAGGGATACTTCGCCCAGACGAACATACCGCCTTCAGACGGGGTCGTTTCCCAGCCTAATGATGCGAGTCCGTCCATTAACGCGTGGTGACGTTTAGAGAACTCCGCGCGTAGACGGTTGGTGATTTCTTCCCCGTTATCAAGCGCCACAATGGCCGCTTCTTGAATTGGGCCGAATGTTCCATAGTCGAGATTGGATTTTAGTTCGCGTAGCACTCTGATCATTTCAGCATTACCGACGAAGTACGCAATCCGTGCGCCTGCCAAGCTGAAGCTTTTTGATAGCGAGTTGATTTCCAAACCGACTTCCATTGCGCCAGGTGTTGTGAGGAAACTCGCTGGACGGTCGCCTGTGAAATAGTATTCCGAATACGCTGCGTCATGAAGCACGATGATTTCGTGTTTTTTTGCGAACGCTACGACTTCTTCGAAAAAGGCTTCATTTGGCATAGCGGGTACTGGATTTCCTGGTAGGTTGAGGATCAGTAACTTAGTTTTTTTCAGCACATCTTCCGGGACTTCATTCAGATTCGGCAAGAAGTCATTTTCCGCAAGTAATGGCATGTAATAAGGCACTGCGCCTGCTAGTTTGATTCCTGCGTCATAAGCGACATAGGCAGGATTCGTTGTCAGGACGTAATCTCCTTCGTCGCAAAATGCGAACGGTAAATGGACGAGACCTTCCTGCGAACCCATTGTCTGCAAAATTTCTGTGTCGGGATTGATGGTGACACCTGTGCGTCGTTTGTAATAATTCGCGACGGCTTCATGGAATCGCTTCGTTCCTCCCAGTGTGTAACCGTAAGATGAGGCTAACGCGCTTTGCTCAGACAACGCTTGACGCACACGCTCGTCAGGCGGAAGGTCCGGGCTACCGAGGCTCAAATCGATGACTTGCGTACCTGTTGCTTTTTTTAACTCGGCGGCTGCTTTTAAGTCACCAAAGATCGCTGGTGAGAATATAGACATTTTTTTGGAAGGTTGAAAATTCACGAAGACACGCTCCTTAGCTGTTATATAGTACTTCACGACTTTATTATAACACGCAAAAAGAATGCTTGGATTAATTTTATACCAGACCTTTTCATGTTTGTTCATGAGTAATCGGGGAATACTTTTGGTAACTATGCACAGAGGAGGATACGACATGAGTAAAAATCGATACGAAAAAATAGATGACAATATACCAGGACAAACACAATCTACACAGCCTGGCGTAGAGGAAGAAATGAATCCCGCGCCAATTTATGATGATCCTAATTTTACAGGTGCGGATAAATTGAAAGGAAAAACCGCATTGATCACGGGCGGTGACAGTGGAATTGGTCGCGCTGTCGCGGTTGCCTATGCGAAAGAAGGTGCGAACGTCGCCATCGCCTATTTGGCTGATCAGGAAGATGAAGATGCCGACAAAACGATTGCTTTAATTGAGAAATATGGTGGGAAAGCGAAGAAATATCAGACTGATATTAGTAGCGATGACAACTGTAAACAACTAATCCGCCAGGTAATAGAAGACTTCGGTGAGCTCAATATACTCGTTAACAATGCCGGTAAACAATTTCCGCAAACCTCGATCGAAGACATTACGGAAGAACAGTTGAAGGAAACGTTTGAAACGAATTTCTTCGGCTTGTTCTTTATGTCAAAAGCAGCCCTTGCGCATATGAAAAAAGGCGACTGCATCGTCAACACTTCTTCGATTACAGCTTATAACGGCTCGCCTGGATTGCTTGATTACTCCGCAACAAAAGGAGCTATCACAAGCTTTACCCGTTCATTGGCCTTAAATGTATCGGACAGAGGAATTCGTGTCAACGCAGTGGCACCAGGACCGATCTGGACACCGCTCATCCCTGCTACATTCGACGTGAAAAAGGTGGATGAACATGGTGCAGACACACCGATGAAACGCCGTGGACAGCCTGCTGAGAACGCACCCGCTTATGTATTCTTGGCTTCACAGGACTCGAGCTATATGACGGGACAGACGATACACGTCGATGGCGGCGACTTTGTTGGGTCTTAATTAGTACGACCACGCTTATACTCTCAAAATAAGAAATTCCACGCGAAAAAGCGATGCAGTAAGCCATGAGGCTTACCGCATCGCTTTTATTCCTCAAACGGCCACTTAGGCAACATACGATTCAATTTCTTATCACTACGCTCTCCAAGCACATATTCCGCCTGCATGATCGTATGGATTTCTCGCGTGCCCTCGTAAATAACGGGCGCCTTCGAATTGCGTAAATACCGTGCAACTGGATATTCATCCGAATAGCCGTACGCGCCATGGATTTGCACAGCGTCATCTGCTGCTTGGTTGGCAAAATCACATGCTTGCCATTTCGCGAGTGACGTCTCGCGTGTATTGCGAACACCGCTATTCTTCAACTCACCTGCGCGATAGACGAGAAGACGGCTCATTTCATAACCCGCTTCCATCTTCGCCAGCATTTGCTGGACTAGTTGATGTTCACCTATTTTCTTGCCGAACGTTTCACGCGTTGTAGCATACTTTACACTCGCTTCAAGACAGGCGTACAACAAGCCGACTGCACCTGCTGCCACGGTGAAACGGCCGTTATCTAGCGCAGCCATCGCAATCTTGAATCCTTCGCCTTCTTCGCCTAGTAAGTTGGTAGCCGGTACGCGCACGTCTTCAAAGAACAGCTCGCCCGTGTTACCAGCGCGAATGCCATATTTCCCTTTGATTGCTTTCGATGAAAATCCAGGCATGCTCCGCTCTACAATAAACGCGCTGATGCCGTGGTGCTTCTTTGATTTATCTGTGTAGGCGAAAACGAGGAAGTTGTCTGCTGAATCACATAATGAAATCCACGTTTTCTGCCCGTTCAATACATAGTCATTGCCGTCAAGAACCGCAGTCGTCTGAATGGCGGAAACGTCTGAGCCAGCGCCTGGTTCCGTCAATCCGAACGCACCGATTTTCTCGCCTTTTGCTTGCGGCATCAAATACTTTTGCTTCTGCTCTTCTGTTCCCCACTGCATTAGCGTCATGCAATTCAAACCGATGTGTACGGAAACTGCGGTACGAAAAGCTGTGTCTCCACGTTCGAGTTCTTCGCATAAAATTGCCAGAGCATTATAATCCATCCCGCTACCACCATACTTTTCTGGTACACAGACGCCCATGAATCCGAGATCCGCAAGTCGTTTCCAAATTCCTTTGTCAAAACTTCCCTCTGCATCCCATTTCGCAATATGCGGCATAATTTCCGCATCTACAAACTGTCTGGCCGTTTGTCGCAACATGTTCTGTTCATCTGTAAATGTAAAGTCCATCTTCGTGTCCTCCTTTACAATGAAACTAGGCTTTTTCGATACGTGCATTTACTGCAATTTGCCCTACTGGCATGCGGTATACACGATTATACAACTGTCGATAAAACTTACGGAACTGACGCTCATTTAATACAGGCAGTGCGGACGTAGTCATTAATAATAACGGGTGCTTGAAATTGGTTAGCTTCACCGCTGGATCCAGCGTCAGTCCATTGCGTTCATAAAAAGCGATACGTCGTGTCCGAATCGATAATTCCTCTTCATTTCGGGAAAAGTCGGGGTCTTCCACTTCTAGTAAAATTCCCGCTGGCGATAACGCATCCAGACGACGAAGCATGACGCTGCCTAAGCCATATGAACGGAATTCCGGTGCTATTGCCAAGTAGAGTACGTGAATACCGCCATATTTCGGGATTTCCTGATAGATAGCATAGCCGTAAATGTTGATGCCGTCCGTCAAATAGACTGCACGCAAAATATTTTTCTTCAGTGCTTTACGCATAATCGGGAACGGAATATGATCGAGAAATCCAAAGTCTACTAGCACAAATTTAAATAACCTGTTCAACGTCCGTCGATTCGTTGCGAGATGCTGTAATCCCATCTGTGATGTATTTAATGTTTGGTGTTGCATAGTACTTCACTCCTTAGACATACGAGGAGATGGTCTGTTGAGATCTAAATCCACGCTTTCCTACTAGTATATACTGTATCAGGCTTGTTGTACGTCAATAACCACTCCACGTTTCTTCATTTCCGCGATATACAGTTCGCCAGGCACAATATTTTCTGGTGGATGAGCACCTCTTTTTGTGATAACTCCGTTGCCGATCATTTGCGCTACGACAGAAATAGTGTTGGCCGTCGCAAGTGCCATAGCGGTTTCGTTCGTGTTCTGATCCTTTTCCGTAATCATATTAAACGTGACCGTCTGTGGCTGTTCGTCTTTCGTACCGCTCACTATGACGCGAAGTAAGACGGCATCCGATTTGTCTCTCAGGCGCAATTGCGGTGTCAAATGAGCGAGCATGACGTCGCGCACACGTAACGGTCTACCATCTACTTGAATAGTAGAATCTCTAGACAGTAAACCGAGATCAACTAATAGCCGCACCTTCTCAGCATGACCCGGATAGCGGATTGTCTTGTATTCTAGCGTGTCGACGGTAGGGAATGACTCGAGCATCGTCGACGTACCACCTGACGTATGGAAGGCCTCCATTTCGCCATAGCCATCGAATTCTAGCGTTTCAATTTCCGATAATGAAGGCAATTCCTTCACTTCACCATTCCGCATAACGCGCGATGAATCGGTGTAATGATCGAATAATCCTTCCAACGAAAAAACGACATTATAATTCAGTGGTGGCTCAGGTTTAACCGGAACTCCGCCTACATACAGTTTAATCGACTTCGTTTCATCGAGTAACGACGCACCGTATCCTGACAGAATATTAATCATACCGGGTGCTACGCCGAGATCCGGAATCAATGTCACACCTTTTGCGGCAGCCCGTTCATTTAGTGCAAGCACTTTTTCCGTTGCGCCACCGATATGTCCGCCTAGGTCGACAACATGTACGCCCCGCTCTACTGCACAGCGGGCGACCGCTTCATTGAAAGTATAAAACAGTGCGTTGACGACAATATCTCCAAGCCCGATGACGTCGCTCAGTTGCTCTTCATTCGTCGCATCGAGTAATAAAATATCGAGCTTTTCATTCATTAGTTCTTCAGCGAAATCTTCCGCCTGCCGAATCGCGCGGTCCGCGAGATACACTTTTCTCACTTCGTCTTGCTTGACTAAATCACGCACAACCTCTTTTCCCATTAATCCTGCACCTAATACCACAACTTTCATCTGCTCATCCCTTCTTCCTGTAAATTCATTCCGTATCGATTTGCGCACGTTGTAACTTGCCGCTGTAATCGACGTAAATGCTCTTCCATTCCGTAAAGACATCGAGCGCCGCAACTCCAGAGTCACGATGACCGTTCCCCGTTCCCTTCGTTCCACCAAACGGCAAATGAATTTCCGCACCCGTTGTCCCTGCATTGATATAGACAATACCTGTATCTAAATCACGTTGTGCGCGGAACACGTTATTGACGTCTTGCGAGAAAATAGAACTGGACAAGCCATATGCAACGCTGTTATTCACTTCGATCGCTTCGTCCAGACTGCTGACCGTAATCAATGACACTACCGGGCCGAAAATTTCTTCCTGTGCGAGTCGGCTATCCCATGCGACATCCGCAAACAATGTAGGTTCAATATAATGTCCAGTAGCGAATCGGCCTTCATTCAGCACCTGTCCACCCGCCACTAGATTTGCACCTTCCTCTTTGCCAATTTCAATATAGCGTTGGATTTTCTCCAGCGCTTTTTCATTGATCACCGGACCAACTTTCACGGTTTCGTCCAGTCCGTCGCCCATCGTCAGGTCTTTCATGCTTTCTAGCAGACGTTTTTGCAGCTCTTCTTTTACATCTTGATGAACGATGACCCGACTACAAGCTGTACAGCGTTGTCCTGCCGTTCCAAATGCGCTCCATAAAATACCTTCTACCGCTAGCTCAATATCTGCATCTTCCAGCACGATGACCGCGTTCTTGCCACCCATTTCAAGGGACACTTTCTTCAAGTGACGTCCGCCTAATTCCGCCACGCGTCGACCTGTTTCCGTCGAGCCAGTAAACGAAATAACACGTACGTCGGGATGTTCGATTAGCGCAGTACCAACGTCTGATCCTGAACCAAAGACGATATTCGCCACGCCATGCGGCAAACCAACCTCTTCAAAAATTAATGCCATTTCATACGCCATCAACGGAGTTTCCGTCGCCGGTTTCCAAATGAATGTATTCCCTGCTACCATTGCCGGAAACGATTTCCACGTAGCAATCGCAATAGGGAAATTCCACGGCGTAATCAAGCCGACCACGCCAATCGGTGCGCGAACGCTCATCGCGAATTTATCTTGCAACTCCGACGGAACGGTTTCACCAAACAACCGTCGACCCTCGCCAGCCATGTAGAACGCCATGTCGATTCCCTCTTGCACTTCACCACGCGCCTCTTCAATTACCTTACCCATTTCCTTCGTCAACACGTACGCTAAATGTTCTTTCTTATCTTTCATTATACGGCCAATTTCATAGAGATAGTCCGCACGCTTAGGCGCTGGCACCAAAGCCCACTTCCTTTGCGCCCTCTTCGCCGCAGCCACCGCCTGCCCCACTTCATCCTCGGTCGACAAAGGCACCTGCGCCAACTCTTCCCCATTCGCTGGATTCAATACAGCGGTATAACTAGCGGCTTCCTTCTGCCAAACACCATCAATATAATTCGTCAGCTTCATCAAAACTACTCCTCTCTACTCCATATAGATTTCGTAAGTAATCCCTATTAGAATTGTTCGACAATATATCATCCTATTCCTCTTTAGCTAGACATATTCGGGAAAAATGAACTTGATGGGCAAGAATGGATGACAGACTTAGAGCGCTTGACTCATTTCATAGAGCGGTTAAACGGGCTGATAGAGCGCTCTAGAGCGATCATAGAGCGACTATTAGAGATGTATGAGCGGATATCGTGGAAGTATGAGCGCGTAGAAGAAAGTATGAGCGTTTCTCCCCCTAAAGAAAACGATACTAGATGATCGCGGAAGGCAATGTCGTCACGCAAATCAAGCCCTACTGCTCATCAATGCCAAAAAACCGTCACAGCAAGTCGGAACTTCCAACTCGCCGTGACGGCCTGCATGCATTACAGCAAATACCAAATATAATGCGCTTCCTCATGACTACCAGGCGTAAGCGCCACGCTCTTCGGATAACTCATCTTCTCCACAGCCATCTCCATCAACTTACTCACATGTGGATTCAACTGCTCTGCCTTAGCAAACAACTCCAAAGCACGTTCCGAAGACTTCCCTTTCGCACGCTCCATCTCCACCAACCAAGACAAATACCAATACGTTGCATCGCCTTCAGAAACTTCTGCACTCGCTTCCAAAACCTGCGCCGCCTGATCTATCTCGCCTTGGTGAATCAATGAAGAAATCGCCAAGTACCGTGCACTTTGGTGATCATAGAGGTCGAGCGACAGCAGGCGCAACAACGTCTCGCTCGCTTCAACAAAACGATCTTGCTCATAGAGCCATACACCGTACTGCATCAAACTACGTAAATACGGACGATTCGGTGCGAACTTCCATGCATCTTCCGCACGGTTGTCAAACTGTTTGTCACCAGAGAATATAGCTTGCTTAAAGAACTTCTCCTGCTCGTCCTTCGAATCTGTCAGCTCCACCTGAAGTAATAACGCATCCACATTCGTTGGGTCCGCGCCATAAGCTCCTACCGCGAAGTCATGTCGCTGTTCGATCGTTTCGGCATTGTACGCCATATAACCAAGCATTTGCGCTTCTTGTTGCTGATTTTCCGGCTCGAACGGCTGTTGAATAGCTTCTTGAATATATGCTTGCGCTTCTTCAAATGAATCAAAATTATGCTTTTGCGTCAACATATGCACTTGCCAGTTCATTTGCTCAGACGGCAGTGGATTGGTACCGATATGATACGTTTCACCAGTTTGCCCTTTCGCCATCATTTTCTCAAGATCTTCAATCTTCTCTAGCAAAATATCCGTGTGCTTTCGGAATGAAGAAACCGAAACGTCAAACAGTTTCCCTACTTCTGCTTGCGTATACGTAGTTGGCATCATGTTTGTATCGACTGCCAATTGGAACGCCGCTGCAGCAAGTACTTCGGGCTTACGGAACTTCGGATTTTGATCGGTAAAGTAGTATGCCATCAAGGACAGCACCATTTCATACGCGCCCGGATAAAGCTCTTCCTTTTCGAGTTGAGCATCCAAAATTTCTATTACTTCACGTTGTAAGGGTGTAAAGTTTTGCTCGACTACGTCAGATAATGTCTGAACGTCGAGTTTGCAAACGACTTCGTAAATGTCAACAAGATGCTTCTTGAAGAAATCGAAGCTATTTTTTTCTTCACTCGTTTCAGCTAGATCTTGCACACGCGTCAATAATTCATCACTCATATGCTTATTCACTGCGATGGCAGAAATCGGCATGACCCAGCGCTCATCATTGCGCATCTCTTCCAATACGATGGCAATGATAGCGCGAACGTCTTCAGGCTCGCCTGCTTCTCTTGCTAATAAATACTCGCCATCTCCAAGAATTTCTTTCATATGGTAGACTTCTTTATCCGCCTTCGTCACTTCCGCGAACGTAATGAAAGCATTCTGCCAGCTCTTCAAAATAGCTCGTACCGCTCTATTTTGCGTACGGTTCAGCGCTTTTACGAGGTGGCGTCTCCATAGATCTTTGCGGACGATGAAGAAATAATAATCGCTGACATTCGTCACGAGTTCCTCTTCTTCCATCCACTCACCTAGACGTCCTGCCCACTCTTTCAACAATCCTTCTAATGATTGAATCTCAGCAGGAGACAATGTAGTTTCATAATAGCTGTTTAATACTTTCTTCAGTTCTTCCTGAACTAGATTTGTGCCCGGCATATCTGTTTTGCCGCAGCAGTTCTCTACGATATCCCCACTTCCGCATGGGCATTTTTCTTTATTCCCTATCACATCGAACACAACCTTTTCTTTTTACTATACCATACTAAAAAGAAGCTCCGCATGCATAGTAGCATACGAAACTTCTTATTCTACTTTTTTGACTGTTCCTTCACCTCTTTAATAGACGGTGAAGTAGGTGGCATAACTCGTTTAATGAACAACGAGAGAATCAATGCGAAGACTGTAATCACTGTCGAAACAAAGAACGCGTGATTGACACCGTCGAGCATCGCCATACGTTCAATCTCTTCTGTCATAGTAGACACATCGACTCCAGATGCGGCTAAGTCCTTTGCTTGCGCCATTGCCGATGCATCCAATCGTTTGGTCATGAGTGTCAATAACAATGCCGAACCAATTGCACCAGAAACTTGTTGCAATGTGTTATTCATGGCGGTACCATGCGGATTCGAGATCATCGGCAACGAGTTCATTCCGTTTGTCATAACTGGCATCATGACCATGGACATGCCGAACATACGGAACGTATAGACTGCCATTAAATAATAATAACCTGTATCCATCTGTAATTGGCTCATTAGATATGTACCAATTACGGAAATAATCAGCCCTGTATAGACTAATATCCGCGGACCGTATCTATCAAATAAACGGCCTGTAATAGGCGACATGATGCCCATCAAAACTGCACCTGGCAACATCAGCAGTCCTGCATCTAGCGGTGAAATACCTCGGACATTTTGCACATATAACGGTGTCAAAATCATGCCGGAAAACATCGCTACTGCCAGCACCATAGATATGACGGAAGCAAGTGCAAACATCGGATGTTTGTAAATTCGAAAATCGAGCATCGGCTCTTTCATACGTAGTTGTCTTACTATAAATAATACAAGGGCTACCGTTCCAAGTGCGATCATCCCATAGACGAGCGGGGAACTCCAACCTTTTTCACCTGCAGAACTGAAACCGTACAGCAAACTACCAAAACCGATCGTCGATAATACTAACGATAAGAAATTGATGCGTACATCACGATTTGGCGTAATATTTTTAAGTTTGAAGATAGCGAGAACCAATGTTAATACGGAAATCGGCAAGACAATTTCAAACAATGTCCGCCACGAATAATTTTCCACTACCCAGCCGGATAAAGTCGGTCCAATTGCCGGTGCCGTGAACATGACGAGACCAAACATACCCAGTGCCGCTCCCCGCTTTTCAATCGGGAAAGCCGTCAACATGACATTCATTAGTAACGGCATCATCAGTGCGGAACCAGATGCCTGGATCATCCGTGCGACTACTAGCAAAGAAAATGTCGGTGCGACGATTGCGATCAACGTCCCTAATGAAAAGAGCACCATCGCTGTAATAAAGATTCTTCTATTGGTAAACTTCTGTATAAAAAACGCACTTGCCGGAATCATTATCCCGTTGACCAGCATATAACCAGTCGTCAGCCACTGAACGGCTGATGGCGTGATCGAGAACTCTTCCATAATGACCGGTAATGCGATATTCAGCAACGTATTATTCAAGATCGCTACAAATGCACCAATGAACAATATGGCAATGATGCCATAAGGCGGTTTTTCATGCATTTTTTTAATTTCTAATGATTCTACCATTTTACCCTCCTATAACCTATATAAAATATGTCAGAAGTATATTTTATACCGCCAGTACATTTATTACAACTAATACATTTTAAAAGATTTAAAAGCTTGATATGGCAATGTTTTAAGATTAGTATATGAAATGTACACACAGTATAAAAAATAAAATTACGGGTGATTCTCTATGAACGACCGCAAAAGGCACGTATTGCTTATCGCGAAACAATTATTTATCGACAAAGGCTTTCATGCGACATCCATTCAAGACATTTTGGATGCAGCACAAATTTCAAAAGGCACGTTCTATAATTACTTTTCTTCTAAAAACGAATGTCTAATGGCCATTTTGCGCGATGCCTATTATATAAGTTACTTACGAAGAAATGAGCTGGCGATCGGTAAAGATCTTACAGACCCCGCCTTACTTTCTGCACAAATTGAAATTCGTTTAACAACGAACCGGGAACAAAACTTGCTACCGTTGTTTGAAACTATCGTGCATTCCCCTGACGACGAGCTACGTCAATTCGTCAAACAGATGCATTTCCGGGAACTGGCATGGATTGCGAAACGACTCGTTAACGTTTACGGTGAAGAAATAAAACCTTACGCTTACGATTGTGCATCGCTGCTTTTTGGCTTCATCCAACACGCACTCAACGTCTGGAAAAGTTCCACTACCGAACACGTCGATACGATGAAACTAGTCGAATTCGTTATGCAACGAATGGAAGTCATCGTGCCGGACATCATCGAACGAGACGCACGCTTCCTGTCGCAGAACTTACTAGAAGACATGTTAACAGCCGCAGAGTTTTACCCGATGACACGCGAAGTATTGATCGAGAGTTTGCAAAAATTCATTGACGAGTTACCGGAAGAAGAAAGTCAAGGATCGTTATACAGCCAATTTTTAGTGGACGAGCTATCATCTGATCCACCTCGACTGTATTTACTCGAATCCGTCGTACGCTCATTCCGCGAAGCCTTCGAAGGCTCCGAACTGCAGCTACAGGCAATCGAATTATCCGCAGCAGTTTGGCTGTTCATCCATAAATCTCAATAACAACAAAAGAGACTAGCAAAGTCGGCATGTACGACTTTGCTAGTCTCTTTTTCAATTGTTGAAAACAGATACGGGGAGTGTAGGAGCGTACCTGGAACGTCGCAACGGCGCTCCCACGTCACGACTACCCACGAACCTGATGATTAGGCTCTTCTCCTTGCGCAAACGCAAGCAATGCGTCTACGTTCAGCTTCATCATCGCCTTGCGCGTCTTCACGGTGGCACTGCCAATATGCGGCAACACCGTCAAATTCGGAAGCGTCAGCAACGGATGATCGAGCGGAACAGGCTCCGTCTCAAAGACATCTAACCCTGCCGCATGAATTTTCTTCGTGCGTAGCGCATCAAACAACGCGTCTTCATCCACAATTCCGCCACGCGCAACATTGATCAATATACCCGTCTCTTTCATCTGAGACAACTCTTTCTCCCCAATCATACCTTTCGTCTCTTCGCTATACGGCACTAAAATTAGCACGAAATCAGACGATGCAAGCAAATCCGGAAGCTGGGCATACCGACAACCATACATATCTTCCATTTCGGACTTGCGGTTACGATTGTGATACAGCACGTCCATATCGAACCCTTTTGCACGTTTCATCACCGCTTCACCGATTCGGCCCATTCCGATGATACCAAGAGTCGCCCCATAGACGTCGGTTCCCGTGAAACCAAGTGGCTCCCATGATGTCCAACGTCCTTCGCGCAACATATTCTCTGCGCCAATCACATCACGAGCCGTAGCCATCAATAAAGCAAATGCTAAATCCGCCGTCGTTTCTGTCAGCACATCGGGTGTATTCGTCACGACAATATTTCGTGCCGCTGCCGCTTTGACATCGATATGATTATAACCCACTGCCATATTGACGATCAGTTGTAAGGAAGGCGCTGCGTTTAGCACTTCTTCATCGATTTGATCCGAGATAACCGTCCATAGCGCATCGACGTCAGCTACTTCTTTAAGCAATACGTCACGAGGAACGGCTTCACTCGTCGATTCCCACATGCGTACTTCGTAATGTTCACGCACGGGGGCGATCATTTCTTCTGGCATCTCTCGACAGATATATACTGTTGGTTTCATGGACAGCACTCCTTTAGCCACCGATATAGTTCATATTGATTTTCTTCCGGTTCTTTACAGTTTGCTCCGTACGTTCATCGGAATAGCGATCTTTTCGACCTCTCCACACGTTGGCAATCACTTCGTATAGTTCTCCGTCCGTTTTATCCGAACGAATTAATTCCCGCAGATCAAAGCCGTCAGACGCGAAAAGACAAGTGTATAATTTCCCTTCAGACGATAGACGTGAACGTGTACACGTTGAACAAAACGACTCCGAAACGGATGTAATGAAGCCGACTTGAGCATCCGTTCCTACATAGCGATAACGTTTAGCCACTTCACCGTAATAGTCTTCTTCCGCAGGTTCCATATCGAATTCAGCAGCCAGCATGTCGTAGATTTCTTTTTTGGTGACCACTTTTTTAAAGCTCCAGCCGTTGTCATTGCCGACATCCATGAACTCGATGTAGCGCAATGTGATGCCGCGTTCTTTGAAATACGCAGCCATCGGAAGGATCTCGCTTTCATTGACACCTTTTTGTACGACCATATTCACTTTGATAGTAAAACCGATGTCCTGCGCCTTTTGAATGTTTTTGAGAACGAGTTCAGGTGAAATGCCACGGCCGTTGATCTGGCCAAACAGTTCCGGGTCCAGTGCGTCTAAACTAATGTTCAGACGGCGCAATCCAGCGTCGTAAAGCGGTTGCGCGTATTGACCGAGCAGCACTGCGTTCGTTGTAAGTCCGATGTCTTCGATCCCTTCGATGTCGTGAAGCTTCTGTATCAACTCGGGCAAATTGCGACGCATCAGCGGTTCACCGCCAGTCAAGCGCAGTTTCTTGACACCTAACTGAGCGAAAATTCGAGCCAGGCGTTCTATTTCTTCAAACGACAGTAATTCATTTTTTGCTAAAAATACGAAGTCATCACCAAATACTTCTTTTGGCATGCAGTACGTACAGCGGAAGTTACAACGATCCGTAACAGAAATCCGCAAGTCCCGAATCGGACGTCCGAGTTGATCTACAATGGCATTCATCTTCTTCATCCCCTTTCCAGTTCACATGGCGTGTTGACATTTTTGAAAGCTATTTCGGGTGTAGGGGTTAATAAAGCTCCTTCAATCCACTGACCTTCGTGTTGGCCTTGCACATGCATCACGCGACGATTGCCATCGCGCAACGCTTGTTTGATCGTCGGTTTGACACGTGCGTCCCAAACCGATACGAGTGGATGTCGCTTCCCTTCAACCGTGACAGACGAAATATCTCCTTCATGCAATTCCATTAATCTTTTCATGATACTCGCTTCTATGAACGGCATGTCACAAGGCAACACGACGTAGCGGTCTGCTTCCATTAATTCCATTGCAGATAAAATCCCCGCAAGAGGGCCCATTCCAGCATACGCCGCAAGATCCGTCGTCACCTGAACGCTGTCTGGAAACTGTTCTTGAAATTCAGGACGCGTCACGACGACAATTTCATCGCAAATCGGTCGCAATGCTTCTAGCGAGTACTGATAGAACGAGTGTCCTTCATGCGTCGCAAAGGCTTTTGGCGAGCCGAAACGTCGCGATTGTCCGCCTGCCAGTAACACACCGACCGTCTTCATCCGCCACTCACTGGTGGAATGAACGCGCAGACATCGCCCACTTGAATGACATCATCCTTTAGGGCATACTCTTCATTCACCGCCACATGGATCGTCTCTTTACCGAAACCAGGATACGTCTCTTCCGCCCAGTTCAGCAATTCTTCCACCGTCAAAGGCGCACGATCCAAAGACTCTTCATCTTTACCCGTTAACTCCCGTAGCCTTGCAAAGTAATGAACTGTAATCATTGTGATTCGCTCCCTTTCTCTGGATATTTCTTCTGTGCACCGATCCACTCTTCACCGTCTTCCCAGATTTCCTTTTTCCAAATCGGTACGACTTCTTTAATTCGCTCAATCGCGTATTCATTTGCCTCATACGCTTCTTTTCTGTGAGGTGATGATACCGCGATCACTACAGCAATATCCGATATCTTCAATTCACCAATCCGATGCGCCATCGCGACCTGAATTCCCGGCCACTTTGCTTCCATCTCCGCACCGATTTCCGCAAGTTTCTTTTCTGCCATCGGTACATAGGCTTCATACGCGAGATACAATGTGCGAACACCATGCGTCCACTCGCGTACATGTCCTGTAAATACCGTCACTGCACCCGCCGCCGGATGCAGAACCAACTCACTGTATTTCTGCACATCAATCGGTGTGTCTATGATTTCATACCGTTTCATAATCTCGCCTCCACCCATTCTTGCAGCCAATCGTCGAGTCGTGTGATATCTTCGAACAGTTCGGCTGTTTTCTCTGTCCGAATGATGCCAGACAACGACTCCAACTCTTGCCGTTCCTCTTCATTTCGGATGAGGACCACTTTCTCACCGACTTCTTGTTTATACCCTTCTATCAATAAAACATCTGGCTCACTAGACGCGGCCAATGCCTTTAGTTGTTCAAATGAACGTTCTTTGTTTTGTATCAATTGTATCATATCGCCACCCGCTACAAGTGTAGAGACAGCTCCAAATTCTAAGAATTGCACCGTGTCGGTATGTGCTGGCGGCAGTTCAGGCGCGCCACCATGCCCATGATGTTTTAGCACCGCAACTTCATAGCCAAGATGTTTCAGCACAGTAATCCAATGCGAAACAAGCGTCGTTTTGCCACTATTCTTGAAGCCGACGACATGTAACGTCTTCACAGCTCCCAACGCTCCACGCCTTGTTCCGTTCCTAGCAATAATACATCCACCAACATACCTTTTTCAAAGCCGCGCGTTCCGCTTGGCAAGACGATGATACAGTTACCACGCGCAATAGAAGACACAGCGCTAGACTTATTGAAGCCAGCAGGCGTTGCAACGACTCCTTCATTCGTCATCGACCAGCTAGCACGAACGAAACGAGTGAACGGATTCGCTTTCTTGAAATCCTCACCAAGAACCGCTTGAATACGTGGCATATAAGGCGCTGTACAACCCATCATCGAATAAATAGCAGGACGCGCGAACAACTCAAATCCAGTGAAGCAAGCAGAAGGATTACCTGATAGGCCAAATAATAATTTATCGCCTAACACCGCTACCGTCGTCACACTTCCCGGACGCATTGCCACTTTATTGAACAATACTTTTGCACCAAGACGTTCATAAATTACCGGCAAATAATCATAATCTCCAACCGACACACCGCCCGTCGTAATGAGCAAGTCCGTCTCCTGAAGAGCTTTCTCAACAAGTTCAGTACACGCATCTAAATCGTCTTCCATCATGCCATACGACGTATATTCAATCCCCATTCGCTTCAACTGCGCGCGAATCATCGGTCCATTTGAATTGCGGATCTTCCCTGGTTCGAGTTCATCCTCAACATCCAGCAATTCAGTTCCCGTCGACAACACGCCAGCAATCGGCCGTTTCGCAACACGCACTTGTGCATAGCCAAATGTCGCAAGCAACGCGATCGTTCCCGGATGAATAACCGTTCCTGCCTCAATCAACGTCTCACCTTGTTTTGCATCTTCCCCTTGACGCGAAATATTCTCCCCCGCTTCAAACGGCTTACGCAGCGTAAATCCACTGTCGTTCTCGACCGTTTGCTCTAGCATAACGACTGCGTCCGCCTGTTCTGGAATCAACGCACCCGTCATGATGCGGAACGATTCACCTGT
Organism: Sporosarcina sp. P3; assembly: GCF_002743415.1. NCBI lineage: Bacteria > Bacillati > Bacillota > Bacilli > Caryophanales > Caryophanaceae > Sporosarcina > Sporosarcina sp. P3. Next base: position 50,824 of record NZ_PDZE01000005.1, on the reverse strand, counting down.
CTCCATCGGACGATCCGCCACATGCCCTGCACCAATTTCCCCAATCACACGGAACGCTTTTCTTGCGTCTCCTGAAGCCCCCATCGAATCTTCCGCACGAATCGCAAAACCATCATACGGCGAACGATCAAAAGGCGGCACATCATGCTTTGCCACGATGGGTTCTGCCAGCACACGACCATATGTATCTTCTAACGGAAGAATTTCCGTCTGAAGCTTATGTACATTTTTCATCACACGTTCCACAGCTTCCGCCACTTGAATCGGTTTTCGAATTTCTACCACGTACATCTCCTACTTTCTTTTGGTATACTATCTAGTACAATGAAATGAAAGGATGATCCTCATGTCCGAACTTACACACTTCAATGAACAAGGTCGCGCCAAAATGGTCGACGTGTCCGAAAAAGAAACTACATTACGTACGGCGATCGCAACATCGTCCATCCTCGTCAACCAATCGATTCACGAGCAAATTACACAAGGCACAAATAAAAAAGGAGACGTCTTCGCAGTTGCGCAAGTCGCCGCCATTATGGCCGCGAAAAACACGTCCAACATCATTCCCATGTGCCATCCACTCCCTTTAACAGGTGTAGATGTCCGATTTGATTGGGAGATCGATGAAGAATCTTCCCATTATAACGTGTTCATCCAAGCCGAAGTCAAAACGAAAGGCGTAACCGGCGTCGAAATGGAAGCCTTGACTGCCGCTTCTGCCGCCGCGTTGACAATTTACGATATGTGTAAAGCGGCCGGCAAAGATATGGTGATCGGCCCAACGATGCTACAGCATAAATCAGGTGGGAAAAATGGAGATTATCAACGCGCGGACTGAATGTCGCGCGTTTTTTTGATTGGTTTGGGGATGGCTTGGCGCTCAATGAAATGGCTTGAGCGCTCTATTGGGCTGCGTGGCCGCTCATAGTTTTGCGCTTGCCGCTCTATTGGGCCGGGTGACCGCTCATAGTTTCATGCCAGCCGCTCTATCAAGCCGCGTGGCCGCTCATACTTTCACGCTAGCCGCTCTATCTAACCGCGCAAACGCTCATACTTCCACCCTAGCCGCTCTATCGAACCCCGCAACCGCTCATTCTTCCAACCCAACCGCTCTATCAAGCCACGTAACCGCTCATACTTCCACCCTAGCCGCTCTATCGAACCCCGCAACCGCTCATACTTCCAACCCAGCCGCTCTATCGAACCCCACAACCGCTCATACCCCCATCCTAATTCACCCCAAATGCTTCCCCAATTCATGCACAATATGCGGCAATTCCGGCACGATCAACTTATCCATCGCCAGCGTCACGGCCTTCGAAGAGCCCGGCAATAAAAACACCGCCTGCAAGCCCATTCCGCCAGCCGCCGCGCGACTGAGCAATGCTTTCGAACCCACGTCTTCGGTATAACTCAAAAAGCGAAACAGTTCGCCAAATCCGTCTAATGGTTTCGTGAAATGAGGTGACACGGTTTCCACTGTAATATCCCGTGCGCCAATCCCCGTTCCGCCTGTGAAAATCATAGCTTGAATGGACGAATCGGAAGACCAAGTGGACAACTGTTCTTCAATACGCTCCGCTTCATCCGGGCAAATTTCGTATGCTTTCACGGTATGTCCCACTTCGGCCAACTTATCGCAGATGACCTTGCCGCTTTTGTCATCCGCTTTGGTCCGCGTATCACTGATCGTCAGCACCGCGACTGCAATCGATTGATCACGCGCTTTCTGTGGTAAATGAGCCTTCTCCATTTGCTGTTCCCCCTAGCCGAATAATGAATGATAGATTTTTCGTCCTTCTCGCATATCTTTCAGACCATGAATCAACAGCCTGCCATTGCCGAATAAAATACAACGATAACCTTCCGCTTGAAATTCCACGAAAAATGGTGTCTCTCGGTACTTCGATCCCAGTTGCTGTGCGACTTTTACGCCGTCCGCCACCGTTAATTTACGTCCTGCATCGGGTATGATTTGTACTGTATCACGACCGCACAGCACAGCGTATTGTGTACCCGCTGCCTGATGCAACGCGGGATATGTCGGATGTTCACCACAAGTTTCGCATTGTGGGTTCTTCATCCGGCTGATTCCCGCTTCCACTGATGTATTATTCCACACATCAAAATGCAGAAGTTTTGTACGCATGGCGTCTTCATTTCCCGTCAGCCATTTCATTGCTTCCGCACTTTGATGTGCAGCCGAAATTTGGACAGCGGGTGCAATTACCCCTACTGTATCACATGTTTCATTGACCGCCGGCATAACCGGTAATAGACAACGAAAACACGGTGTTTTGCTTGGAATGAAAGGAAAGACGCTGCCAGAACTGCTAACGACCGCGCCGTAGACCCAAGGGATATTCCGTTTCCATGCGACGTCATTGATCAGCAAACGTGTCTCGAAGTTATCGGTTGCGTCGAGTAAGATGTCCGCGCCGACTGCCATTTCTTCGAGCAACGGTCCGTCAATATGGTCGAGTACCGTTGTAATGTCCACGTCTTCTCGAATCGCATGCAAGCGACGGGCTGCCGCTACCACTTTTGGCACACTGTTTTTCGCATCTGCTTCGACGAATAATTGTTGCCGCTGTAAATTGGATGCTTCCACATAATCTCGGTCTGCTAGCGTTATTTTACCAATTCCTGCACGCACAAGCGTCTCGGAAATCGATGAACCGAGCGCACCACAGCCTATGATGACCGCATGAGAGTCTGATAGTTGCCGCTGTCCCGACGTGCCAATAGGTTGAAATAGTGTTTGCCTTGAATAACGATTCTCCACTGGATCTACTTCCTTTCATTACACCACAAGCGAGGCAATCGGTTAAGACCGATTGCCTGCGTTTGCTTCTGGACTAATATCACTGAATGAACCAACATAGCGAACTACATCGCCTGTTCCATCTATTACCGAACTGATGGATAGGAACTCCAGATACTCTTCGCCGTTCTTTTTCTTATTCCAAATTTCACCTTGCCATTCACCTTGTTCCTCAATGGTGCGCCACATGTCGTCATAGTATGCTCGATCATGTCGGCCTGAACTTAAGATGCTCGGACTCTTACCGAGAACTTCTTCCTCATTGTAACCTGTTAGTTTTGTAAATGCCGGATTGACCGAAAGAATCAACCCTTTTGAATTGGTCACGAGAATACCTTGCCCAGTTGAATCGAATACTTCTTTAGACAAGCTCGTGCGATCCATGTAGTAGAGCCAGATAGCCAATACAAGACTGACTAACGATACTTGTGAAAACGCCATGAATCCTATTGAATAGGAACCCGTCATAGAGAAAATCGTTGCGAGTAATAATGGAGGGAAAAATCCACCAAGACCACCCATCATCGATACGATCCCGTTGACAGTACCTGCTTGCTTACTGAAATACATCGGTACCAGTTTAAAGATCACACCGTTTCCGATACCAGCCGCTGCCGCAATCATAATACTGCCGACTGTGTACAGTCCGATATCCGGTGAAAATGCTAAGACGATGGACGAGATTGTCAACCCTGCGAAACAGCCCATCAATAAAAATAACGGCTGGAATTTATCGCCTAACCAACCACCGACTGGACGCAATAGCGTCGCGACGACGATGAAGCCGGCTGTACGTAGTCCTGCGTCGACCTTATCGAGTTCAAAGTAATTGACGAGGAAACTCGGCAAGAATACGGTAAACGCAACGAATGAACCGAATGTGATGAAATAGAACAACGAGAAGAACCAAAGTTTCTCATTCTTATACACGCCTTTAATTTGATCGACAATCGGTGCTTTCACTTTTACTTCTTTACGGTCACCGAAGAAGAAGTTCATTGCGATGAATGCAAGCAGTAAAATTAAGTACATTTTGACAGTCAACGACCAACCGAACTTTACAGCGAGAATCGGTGCCGCAAACGTTGTGATCGCTGTCCCGATATTCCCCATTCCGTAAATACCATTGACGAGCCCGTGCTTTTCTTTAGGATAGTACTTCGGTAGCGACGTAACACCAACAGAGAAAATCGCGCCCCCTATCCCAAGTAACGTACCGCCAATCAATAGTCCTGTCACTGTTGATGTTTCACTTATGTAGTAGACAGGAAATAGTAAAACGATGAAACTGATGAAAAACATCATACGCGCGCCATAGACATTGGCATAGTAACCCAGTGGAATACGCAAAATTGAGCCGAGTACTACAGGGATCGCTGTGATGATGGCCACGCGCTCTGGTGGAATGTTGATATCTTCGCTAATAAACGGTAGTAAAGAAGAGATCAGGACCCACACCATGAAGCCGACAACTAGATTTGCCGTCTGTAAAGGCAACTGAATCTTTTGTGTCATAGGAATCCATCCAATCTAAAATTAGTTGCAAAACAACCCACTTACTCTTTTTTCATCTTCATTATTCGTTATTCCGGTAGAATAGACGTATATAATTGTTCGAATAATTCATCTTGCTCTTTAGCAAGCAAGACCGATAGAACCATCGGAAAGATGACGTTTTCTTCTTTTACAAAATGAATCATAATCACCTCAAATGCCTCGCCTGCGTCTTTTACGACATCTTGCATCATGGCGAGTGTAAATTCTGATAAGTCGCCTCTTGTGTGATGAAGGAAATGTCCGATAAACGCATCAATCTCATCATGTTCTTCTTGCACGGCTTGAACCGGTCCTTGATCACTGCCCACATATTTCGCTAGCATCGGAAACAGAAATTCTTCTTCTTTTTCTGTATGATTCTTCAATGGATCAATGAATTCGACGACTAGCTCGCGCAATCTCTTGAGTGCTTCGAGACCTTCGTCACGCGTGAATCTATCATTCTCAAAATCCAGTACGATCGTATGCCACTGCTCCATCAAAGATGTCAGGAAACGATGTTCGTTTTCGAGCACGCGTAATGCAGGTAGCGTATGCGTGAATCCTGTATTGACCATCATCCTTCACCTCTTCATTTAGAAATTCAAAAGTTTCTTGCGCAGCGCATATTCGACGAGTTCCGGACGGCTCTTCAAATGCAGTTTGTCCATCATTTTCGCTTTATGCGCTTCTACAGTCTTGACGGAAATATACAGCATTTCTGCAATTTCCTTATTACCGTAACCTTTTGCGACCAAAGGCAGAATTTCGACTTCTCGTTTAGATAAAATCTTGAACGGGTCATTTTCTTCTGCCTCTTTCGTTCCTTTCTTCACAAACTCCCTCACAAGCGACGTCGCCATAGACGGATGCACATACGTCCCGCCGTCGTATACTTCACGAATGGCGTGTAGCAACTCTTCATCAGGAGCATTTTTCAAAATATAGCCTGCTGCACCGTTTTTCAGTACATGAAACATATACTCCTCATCATCGTACATCGTTAAAATGACGATTTTGGTTTCGGGAAAATCTTCATGAATTTTACCTGTCGCAATCAATCCACTTTGGCCAGGAGGCATGCTAAGATCCAGTAAAATAATATCGGGTCTGTGCTTTGCAACTAGTTCATATGCTTCCAATCCATCTGCCGCCGTGGCCACGACTTCCATATCGTCTTGGAAATTCAATATATGCATGAACCCTGTGCGGACGACTGCATGATCATCAGCTATTATGATTTTCACTTGTTGCTCTCTCCTTCTTCAGTGGAATGGTCGCTTGTACTGTCGTGCCTTTTTGTTGACTAGAAGTGATTGTCAAATTACCACCTACTAGTTCCACCCGTTCTTTCATGCCATACAGACCGAGGCCCGTTCCTTGCGGTGTAAAGTCATTGATATCGAAGCCGACCCCTTCATCGAATACTTTTATTTGCAGCTGGCCATCGACTTCATTCAATGTTAAAAAGACATCTTCTACTTGAGCATATTTCATGGAGTTGAGAATTGCTTCTTGGCCGATACGATAGGCAACCGTTTCAATCGCACCTTCATAACGACATTCTCTCAAATCAGATTCGAAATGGACATACAGCCCGTAGTTCTTTTCCAGATTCTTGATGTGCGTTCGAAAAGCGGCATCCAGTCCAAAATCATCGAGTACAGCCGGTCGCAGTTCGACGGATAGATGACGGATCTCATCGAGTAAGCGCATCAATGAACCTTCCGTTTGACGCAACTTCTCGAGCGCCTTTTCCGTCATCCCCATATATTTCAATACACGTAAATCGACAAGTGAACTGAGCATCTCCTGCGCTACACTGTCATGCAACTCGCGTGAAATACGTTTGCGTTCGTTTTCCTGCGCCAAAATGACTTGTTGCATACGCAATTTTTGATGGAGAACTTCGGACGTCTGGGTTTGTCGCGTTAAATTACGCAACATTAGCATGGACACATAGTTCTCTTCATCCAACACCTGATACGTCGCGCTGTATGGTTGTATGCCAAGATCTTTCGTCTCCAAATATAGTTGGAATGAAGAGAGTGTTTGTTGCGGTCTCTCCATAAAACACGAAACACACGTCATTTGTTCCTCTTCGCTCGTAAAGCCGCGGCATGTAAGACACATCGCGTCGGCTTCACCTTGTAGCATTTTTTCATAGAGCGCAGGTTCTATAATTTGTTTCGCCGCTTCATTCATGGATAGAATCTCGCCGTTCGCGCCGAAAAAGAACATTGCTTCTGTCGTATGGTCGTATAATTTATGCAACATAGTCGTCAGTTGGTCATTGTTCAATAAAGTCATCTTTCAATCGCTCCTTCATGTGAAACGGTCCAAACCGAGGTCCTACCGCATGTTTGAATTGCTCAAACTTGTCAGCCGTTAACCGGTTCACTTCACGATAGCCAATCAAAAGCACGCCTTGCACATGATCATTAAGGAATAGTGGGATCGCGCCAAAACTTTTCAGCTTTTCAAATACGACAATTGGATAGTTATAGAGATCTCCATCCATTACACTTACGTCTACGTTCTCGATACTCATCGGTTTTCCTGTCTTGAAAACAATTCCTGCCACACCTTTTCCTGATTGAAGGACAATTCTACGATAGCGTGAACTGATATTCCCCGTTACATATCGCCATCTAAAGTCGTGATGATATTTCTTCAAATCCACTAACGCTAAGCCAATGAAATCCGCATGAAGCGTTTCCTTCAATTCGTCAATCGCCAGTTGGAAAGTACTATTTGCTTGTCCTGTCATAGCTTAATCTCCCATTATTTATCATTCGCTTACCGAGGTGATTGTTTGGTCGGCTGATGTTTTCTATATAGGATATAACTTCTACCTACATAATTCAATGGCACACTCCACACGTGTACAAGGCGCGTGAATGGCCACATGGCAAAAATGAGAAATCCAGTCAAAACATGAAGCTTAAACATAATGGGAACTGATGCCATGAACGCGGCTTCCGGTTGGAATATGAGTAATGACCTGAACCAGACCGAAATCGTATCACGGTAATCAAATCCCGGTGTCATCGTGTTCGTAATCAATGAGCTGTAGACACCTAGGAATACGATCAACAGCAACAACGAATTGACAATTAAATCGGATCGAGAAGATAGATGGCGTACATTTTTCTTCGTGAAACGACGGGATGTTAAAATAATCATTCCGGCGAATGTAACGACTCCAAAAAATCCACCACCCCATACGGCACCGATATGGTACATATGATCACTGATTCCCATGGCACGTGTCCACTCTTTTGGAATCCCAAGTCCCGCCACATGACCTAAAATGACGGGAAAGATTCCGATGTGGAACAGCAAACTACCGATCATTAATTGTTTCTTTTCAATAAACTCACTCGACTTCGCGGTCCAGCCGAATTGGTCATTACGGTAACGGAAAATATGCCCTACAATAAATACTGCGATACAGATATAAGGAAAAATGACCCACAAGAATTGACTAGTCATTAGCGGAAACCTCCCGTTGAATACATGATTTACATGTTTCACGCAGTGCACGGATCAAATGTAGCCATGGACTTTCATACTTCTCAAGTGCTTTCATCAAGAAGTACGAACCGTCCTCGATGACCGCAAGCAACATCGTGAAGCTCTGTTGCGCTCGCGGATCTCCCTTCCATTCAGCTGCATAAATAAATTCACACATTAACGGAAGCAAGTCAGATAGTTCTTCATCCGGCATTTCGAGCCCGAACATTTCGTATAACACTTTTAACTGCGCCAGCGTCTGACCACGTTCTTTCGAGTCTGAAAATTTTACGTAGGTCATAAACAGCGTAGCGTCTTTTTGAAAATCGAATGTGTACGTGTACATCTCCTGTATTTCATCCAAACTATATGTTTGCATTGCTTCCCAGTAGAGCTGCAGGTCCTCGTAACCTGCAGCATCCTCTGTTATATACTCATTCCACATATCTGGATGGAATGTCAGCTTTTCTGGGTAGTTCAGTTGATGGGAGAAAAAGCCGAAGATATGCTTCTTTTGATATAAGAGATCAAGATTAATCACGCCAGATCCCCCCATAGAAATTCTCTTCGTAGATTTGCTTGCCCGTTTTCACTGGAGCAGCTCCTGGAGTTACAGGTCCACAACCGTCACACCCTCCGTCCGAGCCCATTACAGAGAAGGAAGAATACGGATTTTGGGCAGGTGCTTGTTCACCATACGTACCCATGCCGTCGTACCCCGCAGAACCTTGAGAACGGTAAACGTTCATCTGACTTTCTTTATGCGAAGTCGGAATCACAAAACGATCTTCGTATTTCGCAATGGCAAGCAAACGATACATTTGCTTCGTCTGTTTCGCTGTCAATCCAACACGCTCTAGCTTAGATTCGTCGAAGTCCTTGCCTGAAGAAACCGCACGCATATACGAACGCATCATCGCCATACGTTGCAAGCCTCCCTTGACGATATCCACATCTCCAGCCGTTAGCATATTAGCTAAATATTGAAGCGGGATTCGCATTTCTTCGATAGCCGGGAAAATCATGTCCGGGTTTTTGATGGAGTCTTTACCTTCAAAGTAGTTCATGATCGGACTAAGCGGTGGAACGTACCACACCATCGGCAACGTCCGGTATTCCGGGTGCAATGGGAATGCTAGCTTGTATTCAATCGCTAATTTATAAACAGGTGAGTTCTGTGCTGCGTCAATCCAGTCTTCGGAAATGCCATCGTTGATTGCTTGCTCGATGACTTCCGGATCATGCGGATCTAAGAACAAATCACATTGTGCTTGATACAAGTCTTTGGGATCCGGTGTAGATGCAGCTTCTTGCACGCGGTCTGCGTCGTAAAGCAAGACACCTAGATAGCGGATTCGGCCTGTACATGTCTCGGAACAAACTGTCGGCAAACCAGATTCCACGCGTGGGAAACAGAACGTACACTTCTCGGCTTTATTCGTTTTCCAGTTGAAGTACACTTTCTTGTACGGGCAACCGGTCATACAGTAGCGCCATCCGCGACATGCTTCCTGATCGACCAGAACGATTCCGTCCTCGTCACGCTTGTACATAGCACCTGACGGACAAGAAGCTACACAGCTCGGGTTCAAGCAGTGTTCGCATAGTCGTGGCAAGTACATCATGAATGCTTGTTCAAAGTTGAATTTAATTTCTTCTTCAATTTTCTCGATATTTGGGTCAGTTGGTCCGGTAATATGTGCACCAGCTAACTGATCTTCCCAGTTCGGGCCCCACTCTGGATCCATGTATTCGCCTGTAACTACAGACTTTGCACGTGCAACCGGTGTATGTTCTTGATCCGGTGCGGATGTTAATTTTTCATAGTCGTACGTCCATGGCTCGTAGTAATCTTTCATTTCAGGCATATCGGGATTGTAGAAGATTTTACCGAGTGCGATTTTCGATAGTTTAGAACCCGATTTCAATTCCAATTTCCCTTTTCGCAACTGCCAGCCACCCTTATAGAGTTCCTGGTCTTCCCAGCGTTTCGGGTAGCCGATCCCCGGTTTCGTTTCTACGTTATTGAACCACATATACTCGGCACCTTCACGGTTCGTCCATGTCGTTTTACACGTCACACTACATGTATGACACCCAATACACTTGTCTAAGTTCATCACCATTGCAACTTGCGCTTTAATTTTCAAGCCAATTGACCTCCTTCATCTTACGGACTGCGACGTAGACATCACGTTGATTACCGATCGGCCCGTAGTAGTTGAATCCATAACTGAGCTGTGCATAGCCGCCTACCATTTGAGTCGGCTTCATGTGAATTCGCGTCGGCGCATTATGGCTTCCTCCGCGTTGCTCGGTGATTTCCGAGCCAGGCATCTGAATATGCTTATCCTGTGCGTGGTACATAAACATCGTACCTTTAGGCATTCTGTGACTGACAACGGCACGTGCATTGACGACACCATTTCGGTTATATACTTCGAGCCAGGCATTGTCGTCGATTCCGTGCTCTTCTGCATCGAGATTCGATAACCAAACGGTTGGACCTCCACGGAACAACGTCAACATGTGCTGGTTGTCCTGGTATGTCGAGTGAATATTCCACTTGCCGTGCGGTGTTAAGTAGCGCAGTACGAGTGCATCTTGTCCACCTTTAATATCTGCATCACGATCTGCAAAAACAAATGGCGGAAGCGTCGGTTTATAGACTGGCAATGCTTCACCGAATCCTAGGAATAATTCGTGATCGACGTAGAAATGCTGTCTCCCCGTCAACGTCCGGAATGGTACGAGACGTTCGATATTTGTCGTAAACGGCGAGTAGCGTCTGCCGAGTTTATTGGAACCACTGAAGACTGGTGTTGGAATGACTTCACGCGGTTGCGCGGTAATACCAGCGAATGTGAATCGCTCTGCTGCGCGGTCTGCTGAAATATCTTTCAATTCCACGCCCGTGTCGTGCTCCGCTGCTTCAAATGCACGTTGCGACACGCGACCGTTTGTTGCGGAAGATAGGGTTAACATCGCTTCTGCTGCATGTTTCGCTGTGTACAATTTAGGCAAGCCGTCTTTCACGGTATCATCCTCATAAATACCGTTAATTCCTTTCATCATTTCATATTCATCCGCGACGGAGAAGCTGACACCATGCGCGCCCGTTTTCCCTGTGGACAATAAAGGCCCAAGCGTAATGTATTTATCATAGATCTTCGTAAAGTCACGCTCCACGATGGTCATGCCCGGCATCGTTTTGCCCGGAATGGCTTCGATTTCACCTTTACTCCAGTCATGCACCTCGCCCATCGGCTGAGAAATTTCCTGAACCGAGTCATGTGCTAGAGGAGATGTGACTAAGTCTTTATAGACGCCTGGCAAATGCGTTTCCGCAAGTGTCGAGAACGTTTTTGCGATTTCGCGGTAAATATCCCAATCCGATTTGGATTCCCATAATGGGTTAACTGCCGGATTGAATGGATGGACGAATGGATGCATATCAGTGGAAGATAAATCCACCTTTTCGTACCATGTCGCAGCCGGAAGCACGAGATCTGCATAAAGCGGTGTCGCGGTCATACGGAAATCGAGCGCTACTAATAGGTCGAGCTTGCCTTCCACTTCATCGCGCCAAACCATTTCTTTCGGTTTCATATCTTCGTTCGGCGTCGCAAGCAAGCCGTCCGAAGCGCCGAGTAAGTGCCGCATGAAGTATTCTTGTCCTTTTGCGGAACTGGAGATCAAGTTCGAGCGCCAGACGAATAATGAACGCGGGAAGTTTTCCGGTGCACCTGGGTCTTCCGCTGCGAATTGTAATTCACCGGATTTAAGTTGATCGACGACATGTGAAACGACTTCCTTTGTATCCGTCTTCCCAAGCTTCGCCGCTTCTTCCACGAGCAATAAACTATTTTTATTGAACTGAGGATAAGATGGTAACCAGCCGAGACGCGCCGCCAGTACGTTATAGTCTGCCGGATGCTGGTATCTCGCTTCTCCGCCAAGTGGCGACATCAACGTATCTGTCCCCGCCTCTTCATACTTCCATTGGTCCGTCGCAAAGTAGAAGAATGAGGTAGCGTTTTGCAGACGTGGTGGTCCTTGCCAGTCTTTCGCGAAGGCAATCGTGCTCCAGCCTTCGATTGGACGACATTTCTCTTGTCCTACGTAATGCGCCCAACCTCCGCCGTTCACTCCTTGTGAAGCTGTCAACGTCACCAGGTTAAGGATCGCGCGGTAGATCGTGTCACTGTTGAACCAGTGATTGATGCCTGCGCCCATAATAATCATCGAACGTCCACCTGTGTCGATGGCATTTTGTGCGAACTCCATGGCGATTTGCGTAACGAGTTCCGGTTTCACATTCGTGATCGCTTCTTGCCAAGCCGGTGTATAGATAGAAGTCACATCGTCATAACCTGTCGCCTCTAGCTCACTGTCGATCCGGTTAACACCATATTGACTCAGCATGACATCATATGTTGTCGTCACTAAACGCTCTGTGCCGTCAGCGAATTGTACTTTCATCGCTGGAATCGGGCGTTTGAATGTGCCATTTCCTCGGTTATCGAAGTACGGGAAATGAATTTCATGCCATTGTTCTGCTTGCTTTTCGATAGACAATGCAGGCTCAACGCGTGTGCCATCTTCGTTTTCTAGTTGCAGATTCCACTTAACGTCTTCTTCCCAACGTTGCCCCATCGTGCCGTTTGGAACGATGATTTCATCTTTCGCTTCATCAAATATGACAGGTTTCCACTCAGCGTGTGCTGACTGCTGTCCAAGATCGCTTGCACGCAAGAAACGTCCAGCTTTATACGAATCTTCATGCGGATCCAGCAGAATCAAGAAGGGCATGTCTGTGTATTGTTTGGCATAGTTTATAAATGTCGGTTCTTTACGTTTTTGATAGAATTCATCCAAAATAACATGCGTCATAGCTTGAGCAACTGCTGCGTCTGTTCCCGGGTTCGCCCCGATCCAGTCGTCGGCGTGCACTACGCTTTCCGCATAATCCGGTGCAACCGAGACTACTTTCGTTCCTTTATAGCGAACTTCCGTCATGAAGTGCGCATCTGGTGTCCGTGTAAGCGGAACATTGGAGCCCCACATGATGATATAGCCTGCGTTAAACCAGTCACTCGATTCTGGTACATCTGTCTGCTCACCCCAGATTTGTGGAGAGGACGGTGGTAGATCTGCATACCAGTCGTAGAAACTGAGCATCTCGCCACCGAGCAATGAAATGAAACGCGCGCCTGATGCATAACTGACCATTGACATGGCAGGAATCGGTGTAAATCCTGCTACGCGATCCGGACCGTATTTTTGTACCGTATAAATGAGTTGTGCCGCAATCAGCATCGTTGCATCACGCCAATGAATCCGAACGTGACCGCCTTTACCGCGGGCTTTTTTGTATTCATTGGATTTCTCAGGATCTTCAACGATCGCTGTCCATGCTTTCACTGGATCCTTCGTTTCTTCCAGTGCTTCGTTCCACATGCGCCACAGTTTCCCTCTTATATAAGGATACTTCACGCGTAATGGGCTGTATTCATACCAAGAAAATGATGCACCACGCGGACAACCACGCGGTTCGAATTCAGGCATATCGGGACCACAGGAAGGATAATCGATTTGCTGATTTTCCCATGTGATGATGCCGTTCTTGACGAAAACTTTCCAGCTACAAGAGCCTGTGCAGTTTACGCCATGCGTCGTACGCACCACTTTGTCATGCGACCAGCGCTGTCGGTACATATTTTCCCAATCACGATTTTTCTCTTCGAGCACTGACCAATTTCCAGAAAAACTCTCGACGGGTTTAAAATAATTCAATCCGAATCTCTTTTTCATCGAATAATTCCACTCCTTCTCAGAATGTAGCAGTAAATGAAACAGACCTACTACTCTTCTTACCCTCAAATAATTTAATTAATCTGATTTTAATCTAAGGGAATTCCCTATTATTTACTCTGAATCACAGGACTTTTTAACCAAACCTCGTAAAACTTCTTTATATTATACAAGTATACGTGTTTTTACTTTCATTCCTATGGGGGAATTCCCTATTCTCGTTTCCTGAATCCCCTGTCTTATTTTCTGAGTAAGAGAGAATACTTTATGATGGCTTTTGCATTCGATTTGTCATGTGTGTAACTTTAACTGTATTTCTCAATCGTATGGAAAAATTAGTATAGTTCTCATAATATTAAGTTGATTTTATTTATATAAATGATAGAATTATATACAAAATGAAAGGTAAGGTGGATGATACCGTGACAAACGAATTAAATAAGGTACTTCGTTGTGAAGCACTGAAAGACAAAATTGTTACAGCAGAAGAAGCAGCGTCTTGGATCGAGGATGGAATGTCTCTAGGTCTGAGCGGATTTACTTTGTCCGGAGACGCGAAAGCCGTGCCATTGGCATTAGCAGAACGAGGCAAAACTGAGGACTTCAAAGTAAACGTTTTCACTGGCGCTTCTATGGGCCCGAACGTTGATGAGTTGATGGCCAATGCAGATGTAATCAATCTACGTGTTCCTTATCAAGGCAACCCAGCAATGCGAGGCAAAATCAACTCAGGTGATTCATTCTACATCGACCAGCACCTTTCCCACACATCTGAATGGATTCGCCAAGGTGTAATTGGACCTGTTGACTATGCAATCATCGAAGCAGCAGCTATTACAGAAGACGGATCGATCATTCCGACTGGTTCTGTTGGTAACTCTCCGATTTTCGTTCAAGAAGCGAAGCATGTCATCATCGAATTGAACGTCAACGCACCAATGGAATTTGAAGGCTTACATGACATCTATATCCCAGATGCTCAAAACCATCGTAAAGAAATTCCTATATACAGTACAACAGATAAAATCGGTACACCAGGTATCAAAGTAGACCCTGAGAAGGTTGTCGGAATCGTACTTACAGAAAAAGGTGATATTCCTTCCCCTATCGTTCCTCCAGACGAAGAGACACAAGAGATCGCAAACAACTTGTTGAACTTCTTCCGTGATGAGATCAAATTGGGCCGTATGGATGAAACACTCATGCCTCTTCAATCAGGTGTTGGTTCGGTTGCAAACGCAGTACTTGACGGTATGAGAACGTCCGAGTTTAAAGATATCGAAGTATATTCCGAAGTACTTCAAGACGCTATCTTCGACTTGATCGATGACGGTGTAGTGAAATTCGCTTCTGCTACTTCATTGACTCTATCTAAAAAACGTTTGGACAGCTTCAAAGACGATATCGCTAAATACCGTGACAAGCTTGTATTCCGTCCACAAGAAATCTCAAACCACCCGGAAGTAATCCGTCGTTTGGGTATCATTTCATTCAACACAGCGCTTGAGTTAGACATCTACGGAAACGTAAACTCTACACATGTTAGCGGAACACGCATGATGAACGGTATCGGAGGATCTGGTGACTTCGCTCGTAACGCACGTATCGCGATTTTCGTTACGAAGTCTTATGCAAAAGGCGGAGACGTGTCATCCATCGTACCTTTCTCTTCTCACGTGGACCACACAGAGCACGACGTAGACGTAATTGTTACAGAGCAAGGATACGCAGATCTTCGCGGCTTGGCTCCAAGACAAAAAGCAGAAGCGTTGATCGAAAACTGTGCGCACCCTGATTTCAAGGAAGAGCTTCGTGATTATTACAACAGAGCATGCGAACAAGTGGGCGGACAAACTCCACACATCTTGGAAGAAGCTCTATCTTGGCACGTAAATCTTGCGAAGAACAAGACAATGCACAAGACTGTTGAAGCTCAGAAGTAATTTTATATGGTAGGAAAGACCAAGCAGATTTCGATCTGCTTGGTTTTTTTGTTTTGAATTGGTTTGGGTAGGTTGTGGATTGGTGTTGTAGGTGGATGCTTTGCTTGGTGGGGTTTGGGCGGTTGGATGGAGCGGACCGACATGATTGGGCATTGAGCGGTTAAACAAGGGGTTTGAGCGGATGCCGCGATACATAGAGCGGATCAATGGATGGATTGAGCGCTTTCGGTAGTTCTTTGAGCGGTTGGGGAAATGTATGAGCGGATAGCGTGGATGTATGAGCGCTTGGCCAGATGTGTGAGCGACCCCCTCTAGCTGTTGGATTGGGCGGACCGACATGATGGACATTGAGCGGTTAAACAAGTAGTTTGAGCGGATGCCGCGATACATAGAGCGGATCAATGGATGGATTGAGCGCTTTCGGTAGTTCATTGAGCGGTTAGGGAAATTTATGAGCGGATAGCGGAAAAGTATGAGCGCCCAGCCATGTGTATGTAAAAGCGTCTTCCCTAAAAAAACTGTGCACTTCCCCTCCCCCAAGCATAAAAAAAAGAGGAACCCATCACGGATTCCCCTTCCATTATTACCTATTACAAATCATCAAAGCCATTCAAATCACTAGTTTTCACATACTGACGGCTCGTTTGTTCGAAGAAGTCCGTTTTCGTGTCGTCGAAGTTATCGACGTACGCGCGGATCCACTTCATTGGATTGTCTGTGAACTCTGGATAGATTTCGCTTAAGCCGAGCATGCGCAACATTTTATTCGCGCGATACTTGATGTAACCTTCCATCTCATCTAGCTCGAGGCCATCGATGCCCGCTAATACATAGCGACTCCAGATGACTTCTTGCTCGACGGAGTGGCGGAATTGGTCATAGATCCATTCCGTGAATTCGTCTGTGTTGTACTCTGGGTTTTCTGCTAACGCTGCACGGAAGATGTCGCTGATTGCCTTACCGTGCTGCAGTTCGTCACGGTTAATGTACGAAATCATTGTGGATGTACCGACCATTTTTTGGTGGCGCGCCAAGTTGTAGAAAAATGCGAAGCCACTGTAGAAGAATAAGCCTTCTAATAACGTCGTGTAGACCATCGCTTTTAGAACCGTTTCGATTGTCGGGTTTTCCGCAAACTCATTGTAAACGTCTACGATTCGTTCATTTCGCTTCATTAGTACTTCGTCTGTACGGCCCATTTCAAAGGCTTCCATTTGCTTGTCTAAGTTCGTGACGGATGAAAGTACGTACGCGTAGCTGTGATTATGTTCACTTTCCTGGTCGGCGATTGTCGCTAGAATCGACTTGACGGATGGATCCGTTGTGAAGTCCGCGATTTTCATTGCGATGACCGTTTGTGGACCGTCGAGTGTCGCCAGTAGGCCGATAATTTTTAAGAATGCGGATTGCTCTTCTTTTGTTAGGCTCGAGAACTGTTTAACGTCTTGCGTCATGTCCACTTCATTCGCTGTCCAGAAAAGCGCACGGATTCGCTGACGTAGTGTATAGAAATGAGGGTGCGCGATGTCGTTCCAGTTCAGGATGCCGCTTGCTTCCCCACCGAAAATGGCTGTTGCTTTATTCGGGTTTGCAGGATTCAGTACTTTTACTCGTGTAAGTGTTGCCAATGTTCGAGCACTCCTTTCGTCCAATTCGTAACTGTTTGTTCTTGCATGCCGCGTGGGCTTTGTTCGATCTTCAATGGTTCAAATGGAGAATGATAGAATTTCGCGAGCTTGTCTGCCGCTTTGCAAAATAAATCATCACCGCCAAACTGGGTGTCCCCTGTGCCAAAAACGTAGACGAGGTCTGGTTTGTAGCCGACGTCCGCCACGAAATCTTTGACTTCATCGGGTGTTGCTCCTTTTTCCCAGGTGAAGGAACCAATGCACAACGCGTCATATTCTTTAACATTTGGGATGATGCCGATGCCGATACGATAGGTATCGACGTCGACGCCTTCACTTTGTAAGTTTTCCGCAATCAATTCCGCTACTTCCTCAGTGTTACCACTCCAGGACGCATAGGCGATTAAGAATGACACCACTCGCACTCCTCAATCTCTGCTGCGGTTGAACGCATGTAGTACGTTGTTTTCATGCCTGATTTCCATGCTTGCAAGTGCAGATCCAAAATAACAGAAGCACGGATGGAGTTCGGTACATAGATGTTGAATGAAATCGACTGATCGATGTGCTGCTGACGCGCGGCATTTTGCTTAATAGACCAGCGCTGATCCACGATGTAAGCGGAACGACGGTAAATGTCATACGTATTATGATCCAGATCCGGCGCAATGACCGGTAATTTATAGTCTTTCTTCTCTTCATGGTAGAACGGCTTGAACACTGGATCGATGGATGCTGTTGAGCCTGCGATAACCGACGTCGAGCTGTTTGGTGCAACTGCCATCAAGTAGCCGTTACGCATACCGTTCATTGCTACGTCTATGCGCAATTCACGCCATTTATTGGAATCGTATTCGCGTTGCTCGAAATATTCACCTGTTTGCCAATCGGAACCATCAAACAATGGATATGCGCCTTTTTCTTTCGATAATTCCATTGAGGCTTTAATAGTCAAATACGCAATGTTTTCATATAACTCGTCTGCGAAATTCACCGCTTCATCTGACTCCCACTGAATGTTTTTCAATGCAAGTAAATGGTGCCAACCGAATGTGCCGAGTCCAATTCCACGGTAGCGTGCATTGGTGCGTTGTGCTTGGACGACTGGGATTTGGTTCTGATCGATGACGTTGTCGAGCATACGTACTTGGATGCGAATCAAACGATCTAACACGTCTGCTGTCACCGCTCTTCCAAGGTTGATCGATGACAGATTACATACAACGAAATCGCCTGGCTTTGTGCGTGTGACGACCAGATCGTCTTCGAGTGTTACGGATTCATGTGCAGATGCTGACATATTTTGGGTTATTTCTGTGCACAAATTACTAGAATAGATAATTCCTTCATGCTTATTAGCGTTCATACGGTTTACTTCGTCGCGGTAGAACATGAACGGTGTCCCTGTTTCCAGCTGGCTACGCAATATACGTTTCATGATTTCAATCGCTGGAACCGTCTCTCTGGATATATCTTCATTGCGGACACATTCTTCATACTTCTCGCGGAATGTGCCTTGTCCTTTTGTTTCATCATAGAAATCTTCCAATGAATAGCCCATTTTCGTGCGGACTTCATGTGGATCGAATAAATGCCAGTCTTCACGGGACTCAACTTTTTCCATGAACAAGTCCGGCAAGCAGACGCCTGTGAAAATGTCATGCGCGCGCAAACGGTCATCCCCGTTATTGAGCTTGAGGTCGAGGAACGTAAAGATGTCTTGATGCCATACGTCAAGATAAACGGCTACGGCACCTTGACGTTGACCGAGTTGGTCGACGCTGACTGCTGTGTTGTTCAGCTGTTTGATCCAAGGAAGAACACCGCTTGATGCCCCTTCGAAACCACGAATCGACGCACCGCGAGAACGAACTTTCCCCATATAGACACCGATACCGCCACCAAATTTCGACAAGTTCGCGATATCCGTATTGCTGTTGTAAATTCCTTGTAATGAATCGTCGACTGTATCGATAAAGCAGCTAGATAGTTGACCGTGCATCTTACCTGCATTCGATAATGTAGGCGTCGCAACTGTCATGTACAAATTACTCATCGCCCAGTACGCTTCTCCGATTTTATGAATGCGATCTACTGTTTCGTCTTGCATTAACGTCATCGCGATGATCAACCAGCGCTCTTGCGGAAGCTCCACTGACTGTTTCGTAAAGTTCACTGTTACATAGCGGTCTACTAATGTTTTTAGTCCAATATATGTGAATAATAGGTCACGAGAAGGATCGAGTAGCTTACCGATTTCCTGAAGCTCGTCCCGGCTGTATTTTTCTGTCAGAACAGGCGTGTATAAACCTTGTTCCACCAAGCGTTCTACATTTTTCGCAAAATCGGTATAGACATCTGCTCCACGCAATGCTTTTTGCTTTGCATAGACGTCGAATAAATAAATACGCGCCGCTACAAATGTCCAATACGCATTCGCCTCATCAATACGGCTTAAAGATTCCAACACCATCGCGTTCGTCCATTCAGTTGCCGAACTCGCCGGGTGACGCTCTTGGAATTTCTCACTCGCTTGGATCAACGGTTCGATTTGTTTCTTGCCAAATTCTTCTTGTAAGTTTTCCATCAATAAATGAAGTCCCACAGTTTCTTGAATAATAGCCATTATATCCGCTCCCTTTAGTGAATTGATTCGGTTATGTACTAAATTAAAAAAACTCCCGATATAATCGGGAGTCGTCGATTGACGCTTAGTAGATTGCGGAAAGTTTTAGGCAGACTGAAAAAAGACTGCTTTGTGCTTTCACTCTCCAACCCCGAAGAATGTTTTGCTGAGATGACTGGCAGGTCTACTGGCTGGCACATCGTTCTTCCATCTTTCCTTCCCGCCGTAGCAGTGGTTTTCATAAGATAGTCGTCCGTGCCCTCAGTTGCGGGGGCAGCTCCGTTCGTGGCGGATTCCCTTTTAAACGTCGTGGGTACCAATTCATCTAATTGCTATCACACACTATATATAGTGTGTTAATTCATATATAACCCTAACATGTTGTGTTCAAACATGCAAAACAAAAATCGAACCGAAGTTCAGAATCCTTCTTCTGAACTACGATTCGACTTTTGCTATTCAGTATTTTATAGTATATCAAACTTTTTACTTCTTGACTAAATCGTTTGTGTGAATGTTTTTAAATAGAGTGTGAAATAAGTAAAGTTAAGGGATTTCCGCTCCCGCTACAATCCTACTCTCTAACCTAAACCACTTAGAAAATTCACTGTGTTTTTTAGTACCCATTCAAAGTCTTACGATCAAAACTTGAAAAGCGCAATATCATTTCTCCATATCACAAACGGTCTTCTGCTCTTTCAGCTGTTTTTTCCCAACATTCTGCGCCTTTTAGGTCAGGAATGCTGGCTGATTTGAAGACGGGGTTTCTACCAGCTCTTCGTTGTTTCGTGAAGTCGTCAAGTACTTTGAAGGCGATTTTGCCGAGCAGTAGAATGACAATTAGGTTAATAATGGCCATTAGTCCCATGAACAGATCGGCCATATCCCATACTACTTGTACTTTTGCGATGGCGCCGAAATATACCATTGCGAGTACGAGTACTTGGTAGATTCGTTTCCATACGACGTTGGCATTAATAAATTCAATATTCGTTTCGCCATAGTAATAATTTCCGATGATGGAACTGAAAGCGAAGAACATGATCGCAACCGCGATGAAATACGGTGCCCACGCGCCTACTTGTACGGCCATGGAGTTTTGTGTCAAGATGATTCCATTTGCTTCACCTGATTGATACAATCCACCGAGCAAAATAATGAATGCGGTGGCAGAACAGATGATGATCGTATCGAAAAATACGCCAAGACTTTGTACCAATCCTTGTTTTGCTGGGTGCGATACGTTTGCTGTAGCGGCTGCGTTTGGCACACTACCCATACCTGCTTCATTGGAGAAGAGACCACGACGCACACCTTGCATCATCGCCATCCCAATTCCGCCACCCATGACTTCTTTAATTCCGAAAGCATGCTCGAATATCAATACAATCAAGCCCGGCACTTCTGCGATATTTACAATAACAATATATAACGCTACCAAAATATAGAAAGTTGCCATGACGGGTACGATGGTCTGTGTTACTTTGACAATCCGTTTGACGCCGCCGAAGACGATGATTCCTGTCACGAGTATTAAGCCGACCCCAACACCCCAGTCGGGAATGCCAAATACATCTGTGAATGATTGACTGATCGTGTTAGATTGTACTGCGTTAAATATGAATCCGAAAGACATCGTCAGTAAAATCGCAAAGACTACACCGAGTTTCCGCCAACCTAGCGCTTTTTGCATATAATACGCCGGTCCTCCGCGGAATGTATCGCCGTCTTTCACTTTATACACTTGTGCCAATGTACTTTCGATGAATGCGGTCGCCATGCCGATTACAGCGATCACCCACATCCAGAATACCGCACCCGGTCCACCGATTCCGATCGCGAGGGCTACCCCCGCTACGTTACCTGTCCCAACGCGTGATGCGGCACTAATTGTGAATGCTTGGAACGGAGACACTCCGTCATTATTGTCTTTCTTCTCTACAATCAGACGGAACATCTCGCGAAATAAGCGTACTTGCACAAATTTCGTGCGAATCGTGAAATATAAACCCGCTGCCAATAAAAGTGCAATTAAAACATATGTCCAAATAAAATTATTCGCCGGCCCTACAAGCCAGTCAATCGCGTCTTGAAACATCTGACCACCTCCTTGTGTATGCTATACCCCACATGCTACCCTACTACGCTTGACATACTAAAAACTATTTTTTAGTTTGCATGACTGTCAACGCTTTATTCTCCAACAATTCCGCTGCACGTACCATCAATTCAGCTAACGACCTCTTCCCGTCATCCAATGAATGCAATTCAGAAAACCACTCGAGGAGCTCTGGACGCGCCGCTTCCTCAATAGTCCCCGAAATGACTATAACGGGAACACTCTCTACTTTCGCAAGCTTCGCAATCCCCATTAATGCCTTGCCTGCAAGCGTCTGCCGATCTGTCTTGCCTTCGCCCGTCACAATGAAATCTGCTGAAGATAGATGCGTTACAAAATCCATCGCCTCCAGCACGACATCTATTCCACTTTCAAGACGCGCACCACAGTATGCAATTAATGCACCTGCACTCCCCCCAGCCGCTCCTGCACCGCGCAACTCATGCAACCGCACGCCTGTCTGCCTTTCTGTCTCGTCCGCCAAATGACGTAATCCTTCATCTAAACGCAAAACCATTTCCGCGTCCGCCCCTTTTTGCGGACCAAAAATACACGACGCCCCTTGTTCACCGACAAATGGATTTTCTACGTCGGATGCAATGTGAATGTCCGTCTCCAGCAAACGCTGATCTAGTTGCGAGACATCGATTTCATTGATGAACGGAAGTATTTCCCCATTCATTTGCAACAACTGTCCATCAGCTAAAAACCGGACGCCTAGCGCTTCGAGCAAACCTGCTCCCCCATCATTCGTCGCACTGCCGCCAAGTCCAATAATCATTTTCCTGTAGCCCGCATCCAGCGCATGACGAATTAACTGGCCCGTGCCAAATGTTGACGCTTTCATCGGATCGAGTTCATGCCCCTCCAGCAACAACAAACCAGACGCCTGCGCCATCTCAATGACCGCCGTCTGACCGTCACCAAGTACGCCAAACGATGCATCGATGGTACGTCCCAACGGATCAAGCACAGGCACCCTTCGCAACGTCCCGCCAGTTGCCGAAACGAGGACAGCCAGCGTCCCCTCGCCACCATCCGCAACAGGCAAACGAACTACTTCCGCGTGTGGATAGACTTTCTGTACTCCTTTAGATATAGCGTCGGCCGCTTCTTCCGCATGCAAGCTTCCTTTAAATGCATCAGGCGCAATGACAATTTTCACGGCTCACACTCCCTTTATTCGTATTCTAGCAGATTATGCAGGAAAAGTTACCGTAAAATAGTGGATGGTTCATCTATTATTTTAATAATGGTTGCTTAATTTCTTTGCAGATGAATAGGTGGATGGTTTGGCAGGGTGTGTTTGATTAATTGAGGCTTGTAGTCGTTTTAATCGGGGGGGTGTATGCGCTCTATTGGGGGGTGTTTCCGCTCTATGGGTACTCGTATTCGCTCTATTGAGTTGTATATCCGCTCATAGTTTACTGTAAAGCGCTCTATATCCGTGTGGAGCCGCTCTATGTCAAACGCTAGCCGCTCATACTTCAGGGTGGAGCGCTCTAACCAAGCTGCGCGGGGCGATTCGCTCTATCCACCCGTACATCCGCTCTATCAAGCCACATAATCGCTCATAGTTTACTGTAAAGCGCTCTATATCCGTGTAGATCCGCTCTATGTCAAACGCTACCCGCTCATACTTCAAAGCAATGCGCTCTATCCACCCGCACAACCGCTCTATAAGCTATCCGCCAGCCCCAACATGTATTAAACACCGCACGCTCAGGGAACACTACGTACGTTAGGAAAGGAGTAGGAATAAATGGCTGTATCGCAAGTGAAAAATTGGTCGAATCGAAAAAGTTATCAAAAGAGAAATCTCTGGGCGGGTATATTATTCGGACTTGGGTTTGTAGCGTTTTTGGACGAGACACTGTTTCATCAGTTGCTGCATTGGCACAAGTTTTATGATCAATCTACGGTGGCGGTTGGATTGGTGTCGGATGGTTTGTTTCATGCGTTTAGCTGGTTTGCGACGGTGGGTGCGTTGTATTTGGTGGCGGATTTGCGTAGGAGAAATGCGTTATGGCATAAGATGTTTTGGGGTGGCAAGTTACTTGGTGGCGGGGCGTTCCAATTGTATGACGGAACCATTCAACATAAGGTCATGCGCATTCATCAGATTCGTTATCATGTAGACATCGTCCCGTATGATGTCGTGTGGAACGGTGCGGCGATTGTGATGATTGGGGCCGGTCTGTTGTTAATCAAGTCAGCGCAACAAGACGCCCGATCAGCGGATAGGTTGGTGCTTCATGCCACATGATGCATACTTCAGTACAACCGATTGGCTGTTTGGGGTGCTTGCATCGCTCTCTATTCTGTTATACGGGGGCGCTGTCTTTCATTCCAACCGGAAAAAGCATTTGCGGAAATGGCCACATAGACGGACTGTGCTATGGATAGCAGGCGTACTCGCTTCGGTAAGCGCTGTTGTCGGACCGCTAGCGAAGCTGTCACATGATCATTTTACCTGGCATATGTTAGGCCACCTTTTGCTTGGCATGCTCGGTCCCCTGCTATTGGCGCTCGCTGCTCCTATGACGTTAACGCTGCGGACACTTCCCGTTCGGCAGGCTAGAAAGGTAAGCTACTTGCTGAAAAGCCGACTCGCAGGGTTCTATACACATCCCGTCATTGCTTCGATTTTGAACATCGGCGGGCTTTGGCTGTTATACACGACAGGCTTGTTTGCAGCCATGCATCATCATCTCTTGCTACATATCGTGATTCATATACACGTGTGTATAGCGGGTTATTTATTTACGATTTCCCTCTTATACATCGATCCCGTGTCACGCCGCTATAGTTATCGCTACCGTACTGCAATCTTTATTGTAGCTCTGGCGGGACACGGAATTTTATCCAAATGGCTATACGCCTATCCGCCTACCGGTGTACCGATTGAAGAGGCGCGTGCAGGAGCGATGCTTATGTATTACGGTGGCGATGCGGTGGATCTTGTGATCATCATTCTATTGTTTCACAACTGGTATCACTCGACCAAACGTCAACGGACGGACGCTACGACTACTGCGGCCGGTCATATGCACGCGAATGAAACGACGCAAAACGCACCTGCTAGCTAGTAGGTGCGTTGTTGTAGTAGTTTATTCATTTCATTATTCCGATACGACCGTCATAATGGTCCCTTGCGCAGTGGCACAAATCTTCTCTTCCCCATCCTTAATGGAAAAAACATCACAGCGGCAGACGGCTTGTCGTTTTCCAGCAGAAATCACTGTCGCCCGGGCGATTAATATTTCACCTACAGCGGGCCGTACATAGTTGATTTTGTATTCTGCTGTCAGTACGTTCGGGCCTAGAACGGAACCGCCTACAAAAGTCAATGCGTTATCTGCTGCATAGCCAATGACCCCGCCGTGTACAAAGCCATGTTGCTGTAGAACGTGTTCCGTGATGGGAACTTCCAGTACTACTTCCCCGATCGTAAACTCTATCAATTTCGTTCCCAATAGTTTGCTGAAAGATTGGGCTTCCAATGCTTGTTTGCCAATATGAAAGATTTCATTTTGCGTCATAGGAACGTCCTTCCGTTATCAAATGATGTACTCCATTTCCCTGTCTTGCCATCACGATCTCGGTGCAAACAATATGACAGTTACGCCAATCAGGCAAATTCCTGCCCCTAGGAAGTCGTACAAATCAGGCGTTTTTTTATCAATTCCCCATCCCCATAATACGGACAGAAAGACGAACACGCCTCCATATGCCGCATACACTCTGCCAAAGGTCGGAAATGTCTGGAATGTGACCACTACGCCATATAAAATTAAGGCGATGCCGCCGAATAATCCGAACAGTGCAGATTTCCCTTCGCGCAACCATTGCCAAATCAAATACCCTCCGCCGATTTCAGCCAAGCCAGCCAGCAGAAAGATCACCACGACTTTCAACATCAGTAAACCTCCATTTACACACGTCGGATCATCCAACATGAACTTTTCAACTGCGCAAGATCAATCTTAAAAACTAGTACTCACTTTACCATAATTCCAACTAGTAAAAAAGATTGGTTACTTTTTGAACGGATGACTTGGCGTGGAGTTCATTAAAAAAACCCCGCCACTTCCTCCATATGAAGAAGTGGCGGGGGCCATACGTACACTACGTACTCAATTCGCCAAAGCGATTTCAATATGTGCTAAGTGATGCTCTTCATGCCAAGCCAACTTCGCAACTTTTTTCGCTACTGTGATCTCACCGTTTACTTGATGAATAAATGTTCGTTGCAGTTGCTCTTCCGTTAGACTATTGCCTAACGCAACTATACGTTCATTGATTCCTTCTAGCATGTTAATCGAAGGCTCAACCGGCAGCTGCGTGTCAGGTAATACAGCCCACTTCTCTTGATCGAAAGCGGGAGCAGTTGGCTGGTCTTCTGTTAACGCAAGCTTTAATCGCTGATACATAGTCAACTGCGAATCTGCAATGTGATGCACCAATTGACGAACGGTCCACGCACCTTCGCGATACGTTTTGTTCAACTCTTCCACATTTAATGCATCCACAGTTTCCCTCAATCGAGTAGGATAGCTCTCCATTTTTTGTAACCACTGTTGAACATCTTCCAACGTCACCTGTTCCGGAACGTGTAATTCCCCGATCGGAAATCGATGATCCATGACGAACCCCTCCTTTTCATAGTCTCATTATCTCACGTACTATCTGATTATTCTATTTATAGGACGTAGTAATATGAAAGAAGCACTTCACATGTCAACGAATAGCACGGATCAGCATCTACAGCCTTTCACTTTCATTCACCCGTTTTAGAAAAATGCGCAATCCGTGCACCTATTTCATCGCGCACACGCTGGAAGAATGCCCATTTCTCTTCATCTGTTCCTTGTGCTTTTGCAGGGTCATCGAATCCCCAATGATCACGTTTTACATGGGGTGGTGTCATCGGACACTTGTCGGCAGCATCTCCACAAAGAGTGACGACGACATCTGCATGGTGTAAGATTTGTGGATCGATGATATCTGAAGTTTGATTGGAAATGTCGATGCCCACTTCATTCATAGCTTGTATAGCATGTGGATTGACACCATGCGCTTCAATTCCAGCACTGAGAACTTGCCATTCTTCTCCGAGATACTTTTTGCCCCACCCTTCAGCCATTTGGCTACGGCATGAGTTGCCTGTACATAAGAAGTAGAGTGTTTTTTTCTGCATAATGAAATCCCCTTTTTCGATGATTTATTGTACGATTGACAGCCATAGATACAGTCCGATGAGTGTAATCAGGAGTGTAGGAACTGTTAGTATAATACCGATCTTGAAATAGCTCCCCCAAGAGATCTTCACGCCTTTTTGAGACAGTACATGCAACCATAATAAAGTGGCCAATGAACCGATCGGGGTGATTTTGGGTCCTAAATCCGATCCGATAACATTTGCGTAAATCAACGCTTCGCGAATAGGACTTGTCGTGGTCGTGTCTGATATGGCTAACGCGTTAATCATGACCGTCGGCATATTATTCATAATGGATGACAATAGTGCCGCGATAAAGCCCATCGAAACCGTTGCGATAAAGAGCCCTTGATCAGCTGCCACTTGAATGACATCCGCCAACACACCCGTTAGACCGACATTACGCAATCCGTAGACGACTACATACATCCCAACAGAGAAGAAGACGATCGCCCAAGGTGCACCTGTAAGCACTTGTTTCGTGTGAACAGCTGGACTTTTTTGTGCCATGGCCATGAAGAATATCGCCGTCAGCCCCGCAATAATGGATACAGGCAATCCTGTAAACCCACTAGAGAAATACCCAATCAGCAATACACCTAAAATGACCCAAGCAAGTCGGAACAACTTGAGATCTTTGATCGCCTCTTTCGGTTGTTTTAAATCAGAGACTTCATAGTTTTTGGGAATACTTTTACGGAAGAATAACAACAACACGAGGACACTGGCAACTAATGCAAACAAATTCGGGACTATCATTCGAGATGCATATTCAACAAACCCGATATCAAAAAAGTCTGCCGAAACAATATTCACTAAGTTACTTACGACCAATGGCAATGAAGTCGTGTCAGCGATAAAACCGCTGGCCATAATAAATGGGAAAATCATTTTTTCATTGAAATGTAAATTTCGTACCATCGAAAGTACAATGGGTGTTAATATAAGAGCCGCCCCATCGTTTGCGAACAGAGCAGCCACGACTGCGCCTAAAATGGTGACGTAAATAAATAGGCGAATACCACTGCCTTTGGCTAATCTAGCCATATGTAGAGCGGACCACTCGAAAAATCCGATTTCATCCAAGACTAATGAAATAATGATGATTGCGATGAAAGCTAGCGTAGCATTCCAGACGATTCCCGTTACGTCCATGACGTCTTGGAAATTAACAACCCCTACTCCTAATGCGATGATGGCACCAATACAGGCAGACCATCCGATCGATAAGTTTCTAGGCTGCCAAATGACAAAAATCAATGTGATGATGAAAATCAATGATGCGGTTATGACTGAAGCCAACGTACTTTCTCCTCCTTATTCACAACAAATTCGAAGCCCTTGTGCTTCCAATTCAGCGATGGATTCATTCTGTTCTGGAAGGTGTTCAAGGATGCTTTGAATAAACGGGTACTCTTCATGGTGCTCATTGATCGAGAAGAAAATCCACTGACCTCTACGTTCTTCTTTAACCAACTCCATATCACGAAGTTTCCGTAAGTGCTGGCTAATTGCCGGCTGACTCATTTTAAAAATCGCAACAAATTCACAGACACAGCATTCATGTGCATGGAGTAGCTTCATCATCGTCAACCGCGTCGGATCGCCTAGCAATTTTAACAGTCGTGATGCCCGTTGTAGATCAACCGTAACAGGTGTATTCATAGTCCATCCCTCCACTTCTTTATGCATCATATAACGATATGCTTATGTACGCAAGTAGAATTTTCATCGTCTTCTGTAGTGTAATCAATAAAAAAGGACCACCCTCGACAATTCGGGTAGCCCTCTTCTTCATTTAGTTACCGACTTTTGTACGCAGCTTTCATAATATAGCTGACGATGATGACAAAAATCAGCGCCCCGACAATCGTCGGTATAACATAAAAGTCCCCTAAGCGTGGTCCCCAACTGCCAAATAAACTTCCGCCAATCCACGCACCTATGATTCCTGTAAGAATGTTACCGACAATACCGCCCGGGACACTTTTGCCAATGATCAGACTAGCAAACCAGCCAATCACACCGCCAACTATCAAATATAAAAGGATACTCATTTCACACATCCCTTCTCCTAGTTTCACACGTATTTAGCACGCTACTTGCGAACATGACAAGACAGTAATCGAGTGACACCTTAGTAGCAATCTATTCCTCGTTACAGCATAGTATTCGCCAATTAAAAATGTGTGTAGGTAGATACGTATGCAAAAGGATCGCTCCTACATTCCGATGGTTTCAGATGCTATAATGTACTACAGTACTAGACATACGCAGTAGAAACTGGAGGTTATAACCGCATGCGATCCTTTCATTTCCACGGTGGCCGAATAGTAAAAACCGGGATAGCGATCTTGTTGACAGCTATCATTTGTGAGTGGTTTAATTGGCCCCCCGTATTCGCTGTCATCACAGCGATTGTCACGATCGAGCCAACGGTCAGCGATTCCATCAAAAAAGGACTGATTCGATTTCCAGCATCGGCAATCGGCTCTGCATTCGCTGTATTTTTTATTACGCTCTTCGGGAATTCCCCGATTACCTATGCATTAGCAGCGGTAGCCACCATTTTAGTCTGTTACCGATTGAACTTGCATGCCGGTCTACTCGTTGCCACATTGACGGCTGTTGCGATGGTCGAAGTCATCCACAGCAACTACTTATTCGCCTTTTTCATTCGACTTGGTACGACCACTATTGGTTTGCTCGTGTCCACTGTAGTGAATATGTTGGTGTTCCCACCGAACTACAGAAGAGATATTGTAGACAACATCCAACGAATCAGTGAGCGAGCAGGAACCATTTTAGAACGGACTTTCCGAACGATTTTATATGACGCACACACAAACCGTCGCGATGAACTAGAGACCACGAAGCAACTTACGAAAGAAATTAGGAAAACGGAAACATTGATTCATTTTCAACGGAATGAATCCAAATTGTATCCGTGGGTCAGAGGAAAAGAAAAAGAACTGCAGATGGCTGAAAAACAGTTATTATTTTTACATCATCTTGAATATCATTTAGGCGCTTTACTCCATATACCCGAACAACACATTTCGTGGACATCGGCAGAGCGCGATCGGATCATGCACGCTGTCAAGGAGCTTGCGGACGACTTAAAGCATTCCATAGACTACAATCCGAAAAAGCATGAAACGCAATTACAAAACGTTACCAACCTTTTCTGGGACGGCAATAAAGAAATCACAATGCGGGAGGATAGACACCCAAGCCAATTCCCACCCGAGTTTGTCGTTTTGTATGAACTGATCACTATTTATAACTTAGTGGATCAATTTTATGAACCTTCCAGTGTGAAATTAACGCCTGACGCTGAAGATAAAAAATAGCTACTTCTTTCTCTTCAGCTTGACGGTGTCTAAAGCTCGCTACTATCTATATACATTTTTATAATCGATACGATGGGATGAGTCCTCTTTTATACAAAAACGCCACAGCATTCAAAAGCGCACTCGGGACTTTCTTCCAAAAGAAACGTTTACGATAAAATTGACGGTAGGCTCTTTTAAGATTGCTCCACTGTTTGCACTCTTTTTTCTGTCTATACCGCGCCACATCGATCAGCTTCACTTGATTATCGGATGTGATAAATATATTACGCAAATGAATATCAGATGGATTTAAGCCTGTATTGGCCGCTAGCGATAGTGCGTAATCAATTTCTTTAATATGAGCCTCTGTAATGACTCGCCCATTCGTCATACAATCAAAAAGTGTATGCCCTTCAACGTAATCCATCACTACGTAATTCGCACCGGTTTCATAGATACAGGGGAAATAATGAATGTCTTTCAATGTTTGATAAATCTCGGCTTCTTCCTTCGCGATGTACACGGAGTTTGGAAAGAATACTTTAATTGCCTTGTTCGAAGATTTGACTCGGAAAACAAACGCACTTCTTCCTGTTCCGACAAGTTGCAGAGATGGATGAAAGTCCACTAGTCGATTCTTTTTCGTGATGACAATGGAATGTACAAGTTCCTGATACATACTCAACATATAACCTCCAATAGTTTTCGATACATATAAGAAAGACATCAAGACCAATTAGTGGCTTTGATGTCTCAACTGAAATGAAAAGAGACCTCACCAAATAATTGGTAAGGTCTCGCAAACAACGTGAGTTGCCAGTAAAGCCGAGGATTCCCATCCCGTATTGACGACTCTTACTGTAACAGCTACTCCCCTTAACGGAAGTGTTCGTATACTATTATAGATTCACTTTAAATTGAACCGGCTTATATGTCAACTAACTACGAATGTATAGGTATTTATTGACAGTTTCAGTGTATAACAACTGATTCCTCTCATCGCACGGTTTGACTGCTAACTTTACTTTTCACAATGCCGAACAACGCAGGCAAGACAGATAAAAGAATAATTGCAAGCAATACCGTAGAAAAGTTCTCTTTAATGATAGGAATATTGCCGAATAAATACCCGAGCATGGTGCATATGCCTACCCAAAATGCCGCCCCAACGACGTTATAGAAAGCAAAGTACCGGTAATTCATGCGGCTCGCGCCTGCAACGAACGGAGCGAATGTCCGGACAAACGGCATAAAGCGGGCAATCAGGATCGTTTTCCCGCCATGCGTATTAAAGAACGCTTCCGCAGCTTTCATTTTCTCTTGGTTTATGACTTTCCCTAGCCAACTACCAGGAGAAATCGACATCCCTACTTTACGTCCAATATGATAGTTCACGGTATCGCCGAGGACGGCCGCAACAAAGAAGACCGCGACAACGAACCAAATATTAAAAGCATCTAGAGCCGCAAATGCACCGCCTGCGAACAGCAGGGAATCTCCAGGTAGAAAGGGAAAGATCACTACTCCGGTTTCAACAAAAACGATTAAAAATAAGATGACATATGACCAGCTACCAAATAGTTGAATGATATCGACCAGATGTTCATCAATATGCAAGATGAAGCTGATGAGTCCTTGAATGAGGTTCATGTAAAGGCTCCTTTTTAAGAAAAGTGACTGCAGCGATACGCAAGTGAGGATGCCAGATGTATACACATCGTCTATCTACATTACGTTCAACGTATGGTATTTATCCTTAAAAAGTGCCTAGTCAGTAAAATAAATAAGGTTCCCCTTCCAGATTGAAAGCAAATAGGAGAGAATGATAAGAAAATACTCCGTAATTGTACGAAAGACTAGATAGGACAACGCATGACATGATCCAAGCAATTGAATCCCGGATGCGCTACACACGACCGCGGTCAACGTATCGGCTGACCATGCTAGCAACGAGCACACTGAACACCAAATGACTCCCTGTCCAGTACAACCAGGCCATGCCGTCATCTGCTGCTGGCGGCCGATCGGTTAGCAAGGTTAGGAAATACAAAACTCCGCTTCCTACTGTGTACACCACAATATACGGCCACATTTTATATTGCCAGTTTAAAAAACTCAATAGATAAAACAGCCCCAACACACTGGCAATGCAAAAAACGAAGTGAAAGACGATACCAAACCACAATACGTGCGAAAAGACATGAATGATGGGGAAGTAATCTACATTATACAGTAAAATATATGCTTCATTTCCAGTTACAGCCCATATAACCAGCATGAGTAGCGCCAAAACAGCACCACCGGCAATTCCTATGCCGACTAACTGCCAAAATCGCTTCATCTGCTCCCCCTCTTTCCTAAAGGTAGTTGATTATCTATTCCCTCTGACTTTATGAATAAACGACTCTATGTCAATCTCTAGGATGTCATATACACACCAAAAGAGACCCTACCCGAAAAACTGGTAAGGTCTCGTATCCAACGTGAATTGCCAATAGAGCTGCTAAAATTACTATTCCATCCATATTCCTAAACAAACCTCTCTAGTAGAGTAGGTCTTGATTTACTATCTACCGTCATTTAACCCCAAACGGAAAGTATTAGGAAGTAACACATAGCTGGTGTAAATCGTTCACGAACAGATCTACATGTTCTTTCTTAGTAGACCAGCTTGTACAAAAACGAACCGCACTATGCGTTGCGTCGACTTTTTCCCAGAAGGAGAATGAATACTTTTTGCTTAATTCCGTCATGACATACTCCGGTAAAATCGGGAATTGCTGATTGGTTGTGGAATCATAACGAAAGGCAAATCCATTCTCTTCAAATGCTCGTCGAAGAATAGACGCCATTTCCACAGCGTGCTTCGATACTTCATAATATAAACCGTCTTCAAACAACGTTTCAAACTGGATCCCTAACAGTCTGCCTTTAGCGAGCAAGCCGCCTCTTTGTTTGATAATATAACGAAAATCCTTTTTTAGTGAATCATTTGTAATAACTACCGCTTCACCGAACATCGCACCGACCTTGGTTCCACCAATATAGAACACATCACAGAGTCGTGCATAATCTGCTAACGTGATATCATTATCGATCGAAGCTAAACCATACCCTAATCGAGCACCGTCGAGTACTAATGGCAACTGACTTTCTCCACACACTTCACTTAAAGCTTCCAATTCCGCTTTCGTATACGTCGTCCCGTTTTCTGTTGGATTAGAAATATATACAAGTCCAGGTTGTACACTATGTTCGGGACTCGCTTCATTCCAGTGAGCATCCACTAACTCTTTTACTTGCTCGGCTGTAATTTTTCCATTTTCACTAGGTATAGTTAGCACTTTATGTCCAGTAGATTCAATCGCTCCTGTTTCATGTGTTGCAATATGTCCACTTTCCGCAGCGACAGCTCCTTGATGTGAACGTAAAATGGATGCAATAATCGTCGTATTCGTTTGGGTACCCCCTACTAAAAAATGAATATCCGCTTCTTCCGCTTCACATTCTTTCCGAATATACTCTTTAGCTTTTTCGCAATGTGCATCCATACCGTATCCAGCAGTTTGCTCTTCATTTGTTTCGATCAACCGCTGCAAAATCCGCGGATGAGCGCCTTCCGTATAATCATTTTCAAATCGTATCATCGTTGTCCATCTCCAAATATGCCTGATTTTTTCTGCAAGTATACCATAGAATGATGGGTTTCTGTTGTATAATATATTGTTCTTATAATGAGGAATTTTCCGATTTTTACTCTGTAAGCAGCTGTCGTACTCCGCTCTCGTCTTTTAACTTTTCTTGAATGAAAGCGTCCAATTCTTCTTCATTCGTAAAGTCCTGTAACTCTTTACCATACCACTCCTGCAATTTTGATTTACTGATTGTATAGGTGTTATCTCCAAAATCAAAGACAACCCACTGTGCATTATCGATCAGCGCGAATAAGTAACTAGCATTATAAACGGCCGTCTCTTTGTATTCACTTTCTTCGACTGCCGCATCCATATGTTCATACTGGATCGTCATTCCATAAGGTTCCGTTTTGGTTTCAAGAGAAACTTCTTCAAACTGCTCAGCATAACGCAATTGCTCAATTATATGGATGACTGCACTATTATCCCCTATAAATGATCCTTTATATTCGAATAGATCTTCATTTGGCTGCTCGGTAGTGGAACTGCAGCCACTTAAGATGAGTACTAGTATGAATGAAGACACTAAATATTTTGTGAAGTTTTTCATAGTCTGCTCCTTTGCTAAGTTACTACATGTGGTGTTTACATTGATTGCCCATATGCGGTACCCAAAATAGGGATCGGGTTGATCTGCAGCCCGTGTCGCTGGCTGTAGCGAAAATCGATTACGTAAGTGCATGGAACTTATTCCTTTATCGCTTTCGCTTCTCGCCATTTTCCATATCGGTAATAAAGAAACGCAACGATACTACTCATGACAAAACTGACGCCCATTCCGAGTGCAATTCCCTTCTCACCCATGATGCTAGACAACATATACGTGACGGGATAACGAAGGATCCAAAATGAAATGATGTTTAGCACAAGCACTTGGAACATGGCCCCCGCCGCACGGACAGCTCCATTTAAAACGAAATTAATGCCAAGGAACGGATAAAATAGCGCAATTGCCTTCAAATAGTTTGTACCAAAAGCCGCAGCTTCCGGTTCTGTTATGAATAGCTTAATCAGATAATCTGCAAATAGGACGATAAGAATGGCGATCGCAAACATGACAATCAAATTATATATAAAGCCGTACAATGTAATTCTGTGAACCCGGTCCCATCTGCCTGCCCCGATATTTTGACCCGCCATACTATTGACCGCAGTCCCGAGTGCTTGGGCCGGCAGCATAATCAAACTGTCCAATCTTTGCGCCGCCCCGTATCCCGCGACAACTGCAGGGCCGAATGATGCAACAACACTCATGATTGCCATCACACCAGCCGAAATGACGCTCATCTGTAAACCCGAAGGAATTCCCAACCTCAATATATCGAGTACTTCTCGACGTGCTGGAATATGAGGTGTTGAGAATGGTACCAGGCTCTTTCGCACCGAATAAATAGCGCCAGCGGCAAATGCGATTCCCTGTGATAAAATCGTTGCATAGGCAGCGCCGTGAACTCCCCATCCAAAGACGTAAATAAATAAAGGATCAAGTACTGTATTCAAAATAACCGCGGCCAACACAAAATAAAGCGGCGTCTTCGAGTCGCCTACCGATCTAAATACGGTACCAATAAAATTATAACCGAATAAGAAAAGGATCCCGATGAAATTAATTCGCAAATACGTAACGCCCATCGCCAACATCGCTTCGGGAGTTCCAAGTAACAGCAGGAGGGGTTCTGCAAATATAAACCCTGCAACACCGAGCACGATGGACATGCCGGAAAGCAGGACGACAAACGCATTCAAATAACGTCGAAGTCCCGACTCGCTACCTCTACCTTTTTGCTGGGATAAAATCGTCAGTGCGGCATTGTTCAATCCGATGACAAATGACAAGACCGTAAAGATGATTGTCCCAGAAATAGCCACAGCACCAAGTGCATTCGCGCCAATTAAATTTCCAACCCACAAGCTATCGATAAATTGATAGGATGCTTGTAGTAAATTGGTGATCATAATGGGGCCAGAAAAAAGCATTAGCTGTTTTACTATATTTCCTTCTGTGAAATCTTGCTGCCTAGCCATCTTTCTCCTCCCCACATTTAATAAAAACTTACTATTTTATCTTTCTACTTAAGCACCCACTTGAAGCATATATCTTATTTATTGCGTCCGATAAAGGCAAAGTAGTCTGAAACCGTTGATCTGCGCTCCAGCCGGACGCGTGTCCTATGGGTGGGCGGTGAACCACACCTCTTCGCTTCGCTTCGACGGGTGTTTCACCTGTCAAAGCAAAGATATGCTCCTTCTCGCTACGCTTCACTCGCAAAAGCCGTTCTTCGTCACGGCTCTCGCTGATCCTCTCGGAGTCGCTGGCTGCAGCGAAGATCAACTAGCTGACTACAGAGAAAACCTGCGACAATCGTGCCCGGTAAACGCAAAGTAGTCTAAAACCGTTGATCTGCGCTCCAGCCGGACGCGTGTCCTATGGGTGGGCGGTGAACCACACCTCTTCGCTTCGACGGGTGTTTCACCTGTCCCACTGATCCTCCCGGAGTCGCCGGCTGTAGCGAAGATCAACTAACCGACTTCAGAGAAGCTTCCTCAATAAACGCGCCCGATTGATGAACGTTATAGCGATTTAATTATTTATTTCCAACCAAGTTGAGAGTTCGGAATCGTCTTCTAGATTAAAATAAGAACGGGCGAATCTTACAAATTCCTCAGTATTTACTTCTTTATACTTATAAAAATCATAATAGGTTTTTAAAAACTTTTCTGCCTCTTCTAATCCGCCTCTATCTTTAAATAATAACCATAACATTGTGCTGGCTTTCCCGTAGAAGTGGGAGTTATTCTCATATTGGTCCAGTGGTAGGTTTACAGGTAAAGAGGAATCCTTGATTAGTTCGATTCTTTCTAGCATTTTATCATAAGGAATCTCATCATCAGATTGAGAGAAATGAAATAGCTCTTCAGCAAAGGTAGTAAAGCCTTCATCTAACCAAGCTTCATTATACGGATCATTATTAATAACTCCGTAAAACCACTGATGTGCTATTTCGTGAACAACCATATTTTTCACAGCATCATCGCGTACTGATTTGCCATAGATTGAACCCGCTGTAACAATACCGGGATATTCCATTCCAAGACCGTCCAATACAATATCTAATTGAGTAAATGGATATGGCCCCAGTACCTCTTGAAAGTATTGTAATGAATCAGAAGCAATTCCACTAATCTCCTTATACAAATCGTCTTTCTCTTCAAATCCGAATACCCTTATGTTTACATCCCCCACTTGTTTCTCGACAACACGAGGATCTTTCAATATAGCAATAAAGATTTCCTTAACATCATTTATAAGAAATGTACCAGTTCTTTTGCTAGGATAAATTTCATCTTCACTTGTAGAAACAAAGGTATAACTTTCTGGAATATCATACGATACATTAAAATCACTGAATCCGGTATGGTACGTTTCCCCCCTGAATCTATACTCTTCCTTGTTCCACTTATGATCTCGGAATGTAGCGAGCATGGGAAAAAATTGAGCAAGATGATAGTTGTCCTTGGTCTTCGTAAATCGTAGCCCACCTACTGGCAAAGTGAATTGGTAAGAAAAATCCACTGCAACATTATCCCCTGGTTGGATCGGGTTATCTAATGGGATAGTTATTGTGTCATTTGTCAAAGTGAATCCGGAGGTTTTACCTTCTACTAAAATATCATGTACCTGTAAAGTCGCTGAAGTATCCAAGGTATTTCCCAACTGCTCTGAACTCTCTTTCGTAAATATGTTTGGAATAAAGTAGAAAACTAACTCTTTCCACGTATCTTCTGAAGTATTTTTAATTTCCACAGTTGATTCTACTTGAAACTTCCCATCTGAATCCATTTTTAAATCAATATCATATCGATTTTCATTACCGGATGGTAGCGTTTGAGGTGAGAAATCTTCGTTTAGTATGTTTGTTCCAACTAAAGCTGTCTCTTTGTCTGTTTGTTTTTGGTTAGGTTTCAGAAGAACAATAATCACCAGTAATAGAATTATAAAAAGTATTATAAGCATTAGTCTCTTCTTAACTGGACACGCCCCACTTCTGTATTTTTTCCTTAATACATTTCTATTCTTGAAGGGATAAGTAAATCACTTCAATACTGCTAATTACACACGATCTAAAACCAATATTTATTTTTTAAAAAGGGCCTTATTACTGAAAAAAAAGGTGCAAATCTTCTTCAAGAAATGCACCCATTAGTTGATATGCACTCAGTAACAGTTGCATTTCCTTTTGCAAATGAACACTTTAGTTATTTATTAATTCCTGCACTTTTTTCAATGTGAGACCACTAGGTATTCCATATTCTTCTTTTTTATCAATTAAATTTGGTTTATTTAATGGACCTGTTATTTTCCCATTATCTATTTGGATAATCCAAAAATTATGGTTTTTTTTCACCTTTAACTTGTTTTGCAATGATATATTCATCATTCCATCCTACTTCAGTAACTTCAGTGGGGACCACGTTAGCACCCCAACCGGTCTCACTAGTTTTAGGAGCTATCGTTACTTCGTGAGCAGATGTTCTAAGAACCGAATAGTTGCCTGGTATATCTATATCGTAATCCGATGCTCCAGCACATCCACCAGAAAACATTACACTGACAATTAGCAAACACAAAAGATATTTTTTTCTAATCATATAATCCTCATTTCATCGGTTAAATGGTCCGATTGCGATATAGACGAGATCGCTTATAACGCAAACTCCCCCCGTTTGCGAGAATAAGTTTTTAATATCCTCTAAAATTATGGAGTTCGATACTCAAGTCTTCATTCTTCTTGATAAATTCATATAAAAACTCTTTTGTAATATAAGCCTGTTTTCCATTTTTATATTTAGTAGCTAATATTTGATTATCTTCATCATCAGAAAGATCACTTCCTGTACGAGCTGTAACTTGAAAGCTATGCATTATTCTATTTCTAGTCGCGATAAGTTCGTTGAATTTCTTAGCAATAACGGTATTTGAACTTTTTGTAATAGTATTCTTTACAGGTTCTGATAATTCTCCAGATGTAAGATCAATTAATTGATGCCAATTATATTCATCCGTTTCATCATTTGACAGTATGTTTTCAATAATAAATGCATTATTAGAATTAAAAACACAGACTGCACTCCCTAGTAACTCCCTATATTCTTTAGATGGCAAAGCCTGTCTACTGTAATCTTCATACAAATCCTTTTCTCCTCCTTTTTAATAATCAATAATATAATATCTCGATTGCAACACAGCCTTTATGCAACAACTGCTCCCTTTTCTGAAATAATATTGGGTTAAATTTTAATCATCATGATTAAAATAGCTCTTCCGGATAATAACCTATTCAGCTACAACGATGTACGATTAAAGCACCCGATTCGAGAACAGTCCTTCTTCAGCAAATTCCCCTGTTTATGAGACAGACGTTATTGGAATGTATCTGGTTCGTCTATAACGATACTTCCCGATACATTAATCTTATCCCAGATCCACGCCTGATAAATTCGATCGAGTTCAACTCCTAATTCTTTTTCTTCCAGATATTCATCAATCTCTAATTCTTCAAAAGTAAATGTCTCTCTTGCCTCAGTACCTTCGAATGTACTACTGATAAATGAAAAAGTTACTGTTTTAACCAGTTCACTCAACTCCCACTAATCATTACTTTTTTCTAAATCTGGCCCGATTCTGCAATAATGGGCGGGAATCCTAATTCAAGAAACGCACCCGATTGTTGAATCCCTCAAAACAAGCTATCCTACAACCAAGTAAGGCCAAAAGCAAGCGACAGTGATAAAACTAAACTCTTTTTTGAATTAAATCCATGAACAATCTCCTACTCACTTCTTTTCGGATTTTCATATCCTTCTTCCGAAGAATAGCCGACAAGATTTACAGTACTATCTTCGACTGTGTACAAATAAGCTACTTCGAGTTCATCGGTGAATATGACTTCGACACCTGCCGGAAAAAAAGCAGATCTGGAAGCTTGTCTAGTTACCCAATCGTCGTTAGGATATGTTTTTTTTAAGTAGGCATTAACAATGTCCTCATGCTGATACCACTTTTGAAGCGATGACTCTTGATTGTAAAGCACATAATAAGTTTCGACCGATGAGATAACAATCGCAAAACCCAACAAGATAATGCGAGCTTTTTTCCAAAAAAATGCCACAACGACCAATAATATTATTGGAGCAACTAAAATCGTGAAAAGGATTAAACTACCTGGACTCAAAACACATACCTCCAAAATTGTCGGCAGACTGCCATTGATTCTTTTCATCAATTCAAAAAGAATAACGCAAAAAGCAAAATCTGGCCCGTTTGATGCACTGTCCTTATCACGCAAACGCACCCGTTAATAGTAATTTTTATTCCAAATGTCTCTCTGGAATTTTGAGGAACCAAATATATATAGCCAATGCAATTATAGCGCCATATAATAAATTTACTTCGATAAAAATCATTACAAATAAATAGCTTAGAAGTAAAGTTAATATCCCACCTAACACAGAACTAATCGTTTTCGGTAACAGAAATTTATAACTTAGTTTATAAAAAATAAAGCCACCAACTGAACTTACAAAAATCGATAACACTAATATATAAAAAAAGCTTAAAGACATTCTATCACCATCCTTTTTAAAATAATTTGGACCGTTTGGTGCGCAACAGTTGTACAGTTAACGCACCTGATTGTATTAGAAGATTAGCCAGTCAGTTCTGATAGACCTATTATCTATCATTTAGATTAGATTTTCTTAGCTCTTTAAACTGTTCATTAATTAATCCCAATATTTCTAAATAACTATTGCTCAGAGCTTCTTTATCACCAGGAGCTTCTTCTTCCATTACAAATTGGCGTTCATTTATGTCTTCTATGCAATTAACGTTTGTTACTATTTTCTCATCTAATAGATGGAATATATCAAATAACAAAGGTCTTATATGTTCAGTATAATTTTTATGATTAAGTTCAGGTCCGTAATGTATATTATGTTCAAGAACTTCATAACTACCATTCAATTGGAGTATTTGTTAAATGTTTGAAATTTAATAGTTTGCTCTTGGTGAAATTTATCAATCTTCATTTTTTCTCTGTCCCATTTTTGTTGTTTGCGCACAATACTTTGTTGAATAAAAAATGTAATCAATCCACCTATAATCACACCTAACAAAGAAGGCAATGCTTTAAATAACTCGTCCATATATTCTACCTCCTATTAGTTCAATTATATCTTTTTGTCACCATATAAATACTGAACGAATATTAAAGTTTTATTAATCAAATTTCTTATTAACTCAATTAAATGGCTCCGATTATGAAAAGTGAGCGCTGATTTTCTTCAAGAAAAACGCCCGTTTATTTAAATGTCTCGTTCCCTTTTTTGGCGTATTGACCATCTTAAGTAAAAAAGTAACTCTCCGATTATTAATCCAATTAA
Source organism: Sporosarcina sp. P3 (assembly GCF_002743415.1). Lineage (NCBI taxonomy): Bacteria > Bacillati > Bacillota > Bacilli > Caryophanales > Caryophanaceae > Sporosarcina > Sporosarcina sp. P3. Next base: position 9,124 of record NZ_PDZE01000005.1, on the reverse strand, counting down.
AATGGCGACAACGCCAGCTTTATAATCAGGTTTATCGGATAAAAATGTAACAATTATAAAACCAATTAATAAACCAAAAGTGATACTTATATAAGATGTATATCTTTCTTTCAGATATATTTTCATAGTCAATCACCTTTCTGATAACTATTCATTAATTTGGGCCATTCGTTAAATAAAGGACTTCCCTGATTCTATAATCTTCGGGCTACGCAGTTAATCTTGGTCCTCAAGTTCAATAAAGTAATGACTCTTACTGTAAGACATTGCCTCCATGGTCGCTATCAAACTTTTTTCATGAAAAACTTCCACTCTGTAGAACCCTGTGCGAAAGTTTCGTTTAACTTCTTTTACAGCGGCTACTAACTTGTCCCCCGGCTTGGCTGGTTCCATAAATTGAATCGTTGTACTTAATCCCACTGACGTTTTGCCATAGGCATTACACGCTACAGAAAAGGCATGGTCTGCTAACGCATAAATAACCGCTCCATGAACCGTGCCAAACGCATTCACCATATGACTTTGCACTTCCATCGTTGCCTCTGCAACGCCAGCGTCAAATTTCGTTAACTCAATGCCTAAGGATGTAGCGTATGGATCGTTTTTCACTTGCTCAAGAATTTCCCCATAGTACTCTTTATGAATCTGATGCTCATCAATTTTCTTCTTCATTCTGATCTACCCCTTCGTTTGCTTGTTTTTTATGTCAAATCACTTACTTCACGTATCGAAACAGCCGTTAAATTTCCTGACTTTAGGATTCCGCCTGTATGAATTAATGATAAAATTTGTTCACTCCCTGTTTTTGATCATTTCCCCCAATCGGAAAATACCCTCGTTGATTTCTTCCAATGATGCATACGCATATGACAAACGGATGGATTGCCCCGATTGCTCAGCGTAGATACTTCCCGGATTAAGAAGAATCCCTTTCGCCAATGCTTTTTGAAACAAATTACGTAGTTGAAAGGCTGGTTTTATTTTTATCCAAATGAAAAAACCGCCTTTCGGAATCTCCCATGTAGCATATGGACTCAAGTATGTCTCCAATGCCCCCAAAGCCGTACCTCTTCGAATTTTCAGCTGCTCCCTTACAAACAGCAGATGATCTTCGTATAAGCCGCTCGACAGCCACTCAGCGGCGACTTGCTGGGACAGTGTGCTGGACCCGTAATCGGACTGCATTTTCAAATCGGCCAATCGGTCAATTACAGATTCCGATCCTACCACCCACCCGATCCGCAAACCAGGACTTAACGATTTCGACAGGCTGCCCAAATATAGGATATTCCCGTGATGGTCATTCGCTTTTAACGGTGCCGGTGGAGGAGAGTCAATCCATAATTCTCGGTACACATCATCCTCGATGACAGGCAGTTGCTCTTTTACACAGAATTGAATCAGTTCTTCCCGTCTTTTCTCCTGCATTAACTTTCCGGTCGGATTGTGGAAGGTCGGGATGGTGTACAATACGGAATTCTTGGATTTGGGTTGATAAATCGAACTCAGAACCAGTCCCTCTCCGTCCATCGGCAGGCCCTTCAAATCCATTCCCATGGACTGAAACATCGACAACGAATAAAGATAGGATGGTTTCTCTAAGAATACGGTCGATCCTTTCTGCAACAGACCGATGGAAATTAGATGCAACGCTTGAAGCGCCCCTGACACTACAAGAATGGACGAAGGGGAGGCGTGGATTCCTGCTTTCTTCAAATACTCACTGATAGCTTGGCGCAGTTGTAGATTGCCCTTGGGCACTTCATAGCCGAACGGCTCCAGCCGGTCCGAGACTTTCCGAACGACCGATCTCATCTTTTTCAACGGGAAAATGTCCGGTGATAATTCCCCTTTACTCAACTGAATGAGGTCGTTTTCAGATTCCGCTTCATTAATCTTCTGCACAGTTTCCATACTGGCTTTATGGATACCTAACGCAATATTCTCATTCCAGTTCGTCGAGGATGTATGGCCCATCAAGGTCCACGTGTTATGGATCACCACGGTTCCCTTCCCTGATTTTCCTTCGATCAACCCATCTGCAGTTAACTCATCCAGCGCGGATATGACCGTACTTCTGTTTACATCAAATAATTTGGCAAGCGCCCGCTGGCTGGGGATCCGGTCTCCGATGGCCCACTCGCCCTTTGCGATTTTTTCTTTTATATACTCCACAATCTGTATGTATTTTGGTTTTCTCATCTGATCCTCCTCAACCGTCATGTAGGAAATTGGTTGGTTTTTGAATGTATAACCGGTTGAAGACATTCTAGCAAAATCGGATTAACATGAATACCATACTTTTTTATTGGTTGGCTTACAAACAAATAAATAGGAAGTGGTTATATGGAAAAAACATTTCGTTTCAAACTGATTTCTGCACATATACTGACCATTGTATTATGGGCATCCGCATTTCCGGGTATCCGGGCAGCGCTCACTACCTATTCACCCGCACATTTATCGCTTTTACGATTATTGGTCGGGTCAGTGGTATTACTGATTGTTGCAGTCATTCTGCGGATCCGCCTGCCCGAAATGAAGGACATCCCCGTCATTTTCTTACTAGGCTTCCTAGGTTTTTCTGTCTATCAAGTCGCTTTAAATTACGGAGAACAAACTATAAGCGCAGGAGTCGCTAGCTTACTTGTTTCCACGACCCCTATTTTCACAGCTTTTCTGGCTTTAGCCTTTTTCCGCGAAAGGTTCGGCTTCCAAGGATGGATGGGTGCCCTGATCAGCTTCATAGGAGTAGCATGTATTTCATTAGGCGGAGCAACTGAAAGTTTTTCATTTGATAGAGGAATTGTCATCATTTTAGTAGCCTCCCTTTCAGAAAGTATCTACTTTGTATTCCAACAATCCTATTTAAAAAAGTATGGATTTGTCGCGTTTACGATGTATACAATTTGGGCCGGGACGTTATTTATGCTCCTGTTCACTCCAGGGCTTGGACTGGCGATTATGCAGGCTCCTATCGATACTACGATGGTAGTAGTCTATTTAGGTATTTTCCCGACAGTCATCCCTTATTTCACTCTGGCTTACATCACATCACGTACAGGCGCATCGGAAGCGACAAGCTCCCTTTATTTAACACCGGCTTTCGCGTTTATGATTGCGTGGATCTGGCTGGATGAGCTGCCCACCTCTTTCGCCATCATCGGAGGAGTCCTTACACTGCTGGGTGTGTTCGTTTCAAATATAAAAAGTAGAGATCCGGTGCAAGACGGGATACAGGTAATAACAGATCAACCACATAGCCAGTAGGGAGATGAACACAATCCTTAACTCGAGATAGCGATCTGATACCGTTGATCTGTGCTGTAGCGAAGATCAACTAAGCGTGGCCTTCTGAACCTCTTCCCCAATCGATGACAAGGATGGAAACATGAACTTCACCTGACTATTTTATTAGTATAACAGAATTATCCAAAAATTTTTCTATGAAATTAAATGATACCGTTATATCCAGTGCTGCTTGACGTTCTAATCGGATGTTCATTCTATTAAAAAAATCCCGCAGAAGACGATGTTGTCTCCTGCGGGATTTCCCAAACCTTACGCTTCTGCTGTTTGTTTTTCAAGTGATTCATTATACATATCCGTGTCCAGTTCACCCGTTACGCGGGCTGTTGTGACACCCGCTGTCATCGAGCCACTGACGTTTACCGCAGTACGGCCCATGTCAATCAGTGGTTCAACAGAAATCAATAACCCTGCGAGTGCGACAGGAAGATTGAGTGCCGACAAGACTAGAATTGCGGCAAATGTCGCGCCTCCTCCAACGCCTGCTACCCCAAAGGAGCTAACCGCCACAATTGCAATTAATGTTACTAAAAATGTTGGGTCCAGTGGATTGATACCAACCGATGGAGCAATCATGACAGCGAGCATCGCTGGGTAGATCCCAGCACAGCCATTTTGCCCGATGGATAAACCAAATGAACCCGAAAAGTTGGCGATTCCTTCAGGCACACCCAAGCGGTTCGTTTGTGCATGAATCGTTAACGGTAACGTACCTGCACTTGAGCGGGATGTGAAAGCAAATATCAATGCTTCCCCTGCTTTCTTCACATACGTCACTGGGTTTAATCCCGACAATGTAATAATGAGCAAGTGAATGCCGAACATCACCAGTAAGGCGACATAAGAAGCAAGGACAAACTTCCCGAGACTGTAAATCGCCATAAAATCAGACGTCGCAACAGTTCGCGCGATAATCGCCAAAATACCATATGGTGTCAAACGTAGTACGATTCGTACCACACCCATGATCAACGCGTAAATCGCATCAATTCCTTTTTTCACCGTGACCGCATTTTCTTCATCTCTTCTCGTAATCGCTAAGTAGGCAAACCCGAGGAATGCCGCGAAAATCACGACTCCAATCGTTGAAGTTGGACGTGCACCTGTGAAATCTAGGAAAGGATTAGCAGGCAATAAATCGATGAGCTTTTCAGGTAATGAAACATCGGCTACAGTTTCCAAGTTCTCTTCCAAAGAAAGCCCACGTGCCGCTTCTGCTTCCCCTTGTACAATTTCCGAAGCGTCCAGTCCAAATAGAAGCGTAACAGAAATCCCCACAATGGCAGCAATCGCTGTCGTACCGACGAGCATGCCTAAAATCGTAGCCGCCATTTTCCCAAAGTTTTTCCCGATCGTCACTTTCGTAAAGGCCGCTAAGATCGAAATAAAAACAAGTGGCATAACAATCATTTGCAGTAATTTAACATAGCCGCTACCGATTAGGTTAAACCATGGCATCGACTGCTTGAGGATCTCAGACTCTGTTCCATAGGCAAAATGCAAAATAAGTCCGTAACCAATTCCGAGCCCAAGCCCCGTAAACACGCGTTTTGAAAAGGATACCTTTTTACGATTCATTCTATATAATAGGCCGACAAGCAATAACAATCCCGCAATGTTCACAATAAGTAAAAAAGTATTCATCATTCCGCACCCCTCTGTCTCTATAGTATTGTAGATTTTACTTTATCCCTTTAATTCCTATTCGTCAAGTATACTTTTAAATAAAATGATATATTAACTAAGCTCAATAGATGTAGGCGTTTCTGCAACACCCCGGTTTTGACTCTATGAAAAAATCCCACCAATTATGACTGGGTGGGATTTCACTATGTTTTTACAATTTATTATGAAGTGTCTATATCGACTGATGCTGGACACCCCTAGCAATTACCAAGTAATGAATGGCGGTGATCCCGGTGGTGCATTTTGAATCATATCCACTAGAGGGAAAACGTAACCGAACGCGACGATGAACAGCATGATGATAATCCATACACTCCAACGCTCTGTCCACTTCGGTGTCTCACTTGCATTGTCTTCACCTTGTGCAATAGGAAATTCTGTAGTTCCTTTTGGTGCGAAGAACATGAGATTGAAGACGATGTAGACAATCAGCACGAGACCTATCGTTAATAATACGCCTCCTACTGCCAATAAAAGTAAGTACGGGTCCCAACTTGCAGCGGTTGCACTATCACCATATGTGGTGTACGACGTTCTACGTGGAGCACCTAGAAGACCTACCGTGTGCATTCCACCGGCCATGAAGACCATTCCAATAGTCCAAATCAATGTTTGAATTACACCCAATTTATTCATTGCAGGAGTAAGTGTTCGCTTGGATAAATAAGGTATTAACCAATACATCGCACCGAAGAAGGTCAACACGGCAGTTACTCCGACAGTGATATGGAAATGACCTACAACCCACAGCGAGTTATGCACGACTTGATTCAATTGGTTCGCATTTTGTGCAATACCACCTGCTCCGCCTGGAATGAAGAAAATCATCGCAATCATCGGAGCTAGGAAACGAACGTCTCCCCAAGGCATCTTTTTAATCCAGCCGAATACCCCTTTCGCACCTTTCTTCTTGCCCACACGAGCGAATACGAAGAACATCGCAAATGCTGTCATCAAGGACGGGAAGCCGATCACCATGCTCATCAGCGCATGCGTTAGTTTAATTCCTTCTGACATGCCTGGGTCCACAATTTGGTGGTGGAAACCGCCTGGAATATTCGAGACGACTAACAGTATGACAACTACTCTCGTTAATGTATCACTAAATAACCGACCGCCAATTACTTTCGGCACGACTACATACCATAAGGAAACTGCGGTTAAATACCAAATATTGACAAATGTATGTCCGAAGCTCCAAAATAATGTTCTACTGAGCATTACATTAATCGTTTCGGTCCACCCAAACGCCCACGGTATAAGCATTAACACTTCTGCTGTTACACCTAGACTTCCGAAGAATAACAGGATGAAAACACCCATCGCAAAGAATGCGAGTAACGGTATATGTTGGCCACGGTGTCTCTTTCTCCACTTGGCGATTTGAGTAAATCCGCCAAACGCAGCAATCCAGATGCCTGCCACGACAATGAATAACCCAACATAGAACCAAGGGGATGCCTTCATCGGCGGATAAAATGTGTACATGACAGAGGCGTTACCCATGACGACGTTCGTAATGACCAATACTACCCCTACGAGCATAGTGATCAGGGAAATCCAGCCCATCTTTCTGACGACTGGAAATAATCCATCCATCGTATGAGAAAGTACCGAGTAAAAATACGCAATGACGAACAATACAGAGAATACTAAAACTAATAAAATACCATGCGCCGTCAAGACTTGGTAATAATTAAAGTTTGTAGGTAGTTCGAGCAATCCCGCACGATTAAGCCCTTGAAGTAAACCTAAGAGTCCACCTATCAATAACGTGACGAAAGCTATGGAGAAATACGTTAATGTCAGACGTGAATCTAATCTATTTCCCCCTGACAATTTACTGATTTTACTACTTTGCTTTTCAATCGCTTCCATTTCATTCACCTCCTATTTCACTATGATTTTCATGCTCATTAATTGATGACCTACACCACAATATTCATTACATATGACTAAATACTCGCCAGGCTTCTTAAATGTTTGTTTCGCTTCTTGAATATGTCCTGGCATGATCATCGCATTCAAATTCGTGCCGATGACTTGAAAACCGTGCATTACATCTGTAGAAGTCATTTTAAAATGAACCGTTGCGCCAGCGGGTATTTCAATTACATTCGGTTCAAATGAAAAAGCCCGTAAGATCATGACAACTTCGTATTCATTCTCACTAATTTTAAAAGTCCCCGGATTATCAAATGGCGCCGTCTCTTCTACTTTTTCTGGATCAATCATACCGACACCACTGGGTGGGCCTTGACCTAACGCAAAGGTCTGAACGCCACTATAGACTACAGCGATGACCAACATGGAAGCAGCTAAAAATAGCCAGATTTTTTCATATCGATGCATGTTCATGGAAATACCTCCTTATAGTCTTACTGAAAAGAAAATAAATAATATCAACCAAAAAATAACGATTCCGCCTCCAACGAATAATATGGAAGCATACATAGCATTTCTGAATGAACCCTCATCCACTACTTCCTCTTTGTTCACTTCGTTGCCCGGTGAGTTTTTCATACGATCCCCCCTCTTTGTAAGTAATTGAACCGCATACATAAAGCAGGTCTGTGTCACCCACTCTATGAGTGACGAACGGTAATGCTATTGTCCATTCAATACAACCAGCCTCGTTCATTTCACTTCACACATTCTCTCTACTTTACGTAAAGGCAAGTTACTAGTGATAATAGTATAAACATAACACGATAACTGGGAATATTCTAATAATTTGGGTAATAATTCTATTAACTTTTAAACGTTTCTTGTTATATATGAATATCTTTAAAAGTATAGTCCTCTTCTATATCCGGCATAACGAATCAGGATTTCTCTGTCCAGTACCATCCTCGTTTCATTGCTGCGCTATAAGAAGTGAAACTGGCGTTGCCTCTGATATCGTCAGTGTTCCATTGCGTAACTCCTAGCTTCAGTATGAATTACTTGGCGGGCTTACACCTTGATGTACATCAAGTTTATACGGTCTAATTTTAAGGCGATCCAATACCGATAATAAAAAAAGTGATTAGTGCTAAACATAGCGCCAATCACTCAACATCATGCTATTTTTTGAATAATATTTTCTGTAACTTAGCCAGCTAGGATAGAATCATCCATCCCTTGATGTGTTTATTGATGCAATGCTTCTTCAAACCTTTGTTAGAAAAGTATTGACTCTCACGTTACGAGATACTTTATAGTTACTAGTGAAGGGAGCGAAACAAGATGAAAGTGAAAGAAGTTGCTGAGTTAGTAGGAATTAGTGTGCGCACACTACACCATTATAATGAAATTGGATTACTCATTCCCGACGAAACCACTGATGCTGGTTATCGTATATATTCTGACGAGAATCTCGAGACCTTGCAGCAAATCTTATTTTTTAGAGAACTCGGCTTCCCTTTAAAGAAGATCAAAGAAATTATCGATAGTCCATCGTTTAATCAGCAAGAAGCGCTTGAAATGCAACATAAAATGCTTCTGAAAAAAAAGAGACGGCTTGATCAGATGATCGGGACTATTGAAAAAACAATTCAACATGCGAAAGGAGAAATACAAATGACAAATCAAGAGAAATTTGAAGGCTTCGACTTTAGCCATAACCCGTATGAACAAGAAGCTAGAGAAAAGTGGGGCGATCAAGCAGTTGATGAAGCAAATAAGATAGCGAAAAATATGACTGCCTTCGATCAGGAAAAATTCAACGAGGTTTTTCGTAACCTTGCCGCAATTCGCCATCTATCACCTGATTCCAAAGAGGTCCAAGAAAAAATTAGGGAGTGGTATCATTTCTTAAACAACATGGGAAACTACTCTCTAGAGGCATTCAAAGGATTGGGTCAAATGTACGTAGACGACGAGCGTTTCACCCAAAACATTGATCAATTCGGTGAAGGTTTAGCCAAATTCATGTGTACGGCTATGGGCATCTATGCAGAAAAAAACCAAAAGTAATACCGCAATAAGAAGCTGGGACATAACTATCTCACCTCGTTTCCCTGCACTCCGAAAGGCACGCTTTCCGAGGGGCGTGGCTTGAGCCAAGCGAACAACGTAGGGTTCGCTTTGCCGTATTTCTGTGTACTTTGCAGAAATTAAGGCACCTGTCCAGGGTCTCAAGACGCAC
>NZ_PDZE01000034.1:0-1131 GCF_002743415.1 Sporosarcina sp. P3 | reverse complement strand
CCGCGAATAGCATAAGGCACTGTAGCTCCTCCGTTGGCGACGTAGGCTTTTACTGTGTATTTTCCATCAGGAGACGTCTCCTCCGTCAAAAATTCTCCTGTCGGCAATCTACTCATATCATAGAACGCCCAGTACACTCCATAACCAATAAATGTAGCTAACAAGAAACTGACGACCAAAAACACTTTTAACGTATTTTTTTTAATCGACTTTGCCCACCTTTTATATAAATTTCCATCAAAGTATCCAAAGACCATCAATTTCCAGCCTTAGCAAATAGTTAACCCATTTACCGTACAGTCCGCTTAATCAACACATTAATCTCCTCTTTATTTTCTTCAACCAATTCCTCCAATATCTGATTCGCTTCCTCATTCATCTTTTCATCGCCGAATTGATAGCCGTCTAATTCTTCTTCCAGAAAGGTGATGAGATGTGCATTTAGTTCGTTTATTCTCCTGGCGTACTCCTTTTGGTACTCTTCTGGATCCATATGCAGCTTTTTGGCTTGAGATTCAGCAAAATCACGTATTTGCCTGCCGCCTTCATCTTTTGTGTTTTTAGGAGGCAGTTCTGCAAACCAGTCTGGATCCGTTTCTAAATTCCCAGTTATATCCAGCCCCATTTCTTGTACCTTTTGTTTTACTAATTCTAATTTAATTGTTCCATCCAAATAATCTAATGCAGTCTCATCGGGATATAAGAACCGTAAATCCCCAATCGTAATTTCCTGCCCTTTTACAATGGCTGCCGGTTCCTGATCATCATATTTCGATATGCCGCTGCAACCGGACAGGAGGAAAATAAGCAGAATAAAAGAGCATCTGAAAAAGAATGTCATTAACACACCTCCTAATACTCAATTTAAAAAATAGGCCGTTTCTGAGACAACTATGTGCAACTATCGCACCCGGTAAAAAGGCAAAGTAGTCTAAAACCGTTGATCTGCGCTGCAGCCGGACGCGTTTGAGGAGGGCGGGCGGTGAACCACACTCTTCGCTTCGCTCGCTAGGTGTTTCACCTGTCAAAGCAAAGATATGCTCCTTCTCGCTGCGCTTCACTCGCAAAAGCCGTTCTTCGTTACGGCTCTCGCTGATCCTCCGGGAGTCGCCGGCTGTAGCGAAGATCAAC
>NZ_PDZE01000032.1:0-1552 GCF_002743415.1 Sporosarcina sp. P3 | reverse complement strand
CCCGCGATCTCCTGCGTGACAGGCAGGCATGTTAACCGCTACACCACGGGACCTTGGTTGCGGGGACAGGATTTGAACCTGTGACCTTTGGGTTATGAGCCCAACGAGCTACCACTGCTCCACCCCGCGATAATACAAATGTTGCTCTATTAATAACTTAACGCCTTTATTATCTTAACATAACTACTTAGTAAAGTAAAGCTATTGTTAAAGAAAATATGGCGGAGGAAGAGGGATTCGAACCCCCGCGGGCTTTAACACCCCTGTCGGTTTTCAAGACCGATCCCTTCAGCCGGGCTTGGGTATTCCTCCGTGAAATAAATAATCTGGTGGACCTTGCAGGACTCGAACCTGCGACCGGACGGTTATGAGCCGTCTGCTCTAACCAACTGAGCTAAAGGTCCTTAGGATAGCGGCGGAGGGATTTGAACCCCCGACCCTACGGGTATGAACCGTATGCTCTAGCCAACTGAGCTACGCCGCTGCAATTAGTCAGTTATAAAGAATAATTGGTGGAGCCTAACGGGATCGAACCGTTGACCTCCTGCGTGCAAGGCAGGCGCTCTCCCAGCTGAGCTAAGGCCCCAATAAGTGGTCGGGAAGACAGGATTCGAACCTGCGACCCCTTGGTCCCAAACCAAGTGCTCTACCAAGCTGAGCTACTTCCCGACTATAAAGAATATAAAAGATATAGAAATTATAATAATATGGCGCGCCTGGCAGGAGTCGAACCCACAACCTTCTGATCCGTAGTCAGACGCTCTATCCAATTGAGCTACAGGCGCATATTATAGAATTAATTGGTGCCGAGAACCGGAATCGAACCGGTACGGTAGTCACCTACCGCAGGATTTTAAGTCCTGTGCGTCTGCCAGTTCCGCCACCCCGGCAAGAGTGGAATTAAAAAGCGGAAGACGGGATTCGAACCCGCGACCCCGACCTTGGCAAGGTCGTATTCTACCACTGAACTACTTCCGCGTAAAAGATGCGGGTGAAGGGAGTCGAACCCCCACGCCCGAAGGCACTAGATCCTAAGTCTAGCGTGTCTGCCAGTTCCACCACACCCGCGATATGTTTCGGCAAAAATAATGGTGAGCCGTACAGGATTCGAACCTGTGACCCTCTGATTAAAAGTCAGATGCTCTACCAACTGAGCTAACGGCTCGTACTAAGTGGTGCCGGCGAAAGGACTTGAACCCTCAACCTACTGATTACAAGTCAGTTGCTCTACCAGTTGAGCTACACCGGCAGGTGTAGAATATATGGTGGAGGATGACGGGCTCGAACCGCCGACCCCCTGCTTGTAAGGCAGGTGCTCTCCCAGCTGAGCTAATCCTCCTGGGTGTAATTGAAATTTTAAGTTAGTATATTCTTATTCTTTCTGATCACTTGATTATTTATAAACTACTCAGTTTTGATCTTAAGAATAGAATTGCCTGGCGACGTCTTACTCTCACAGGGGGAAACCCCCAACTACCATCAGCGCTGAAGAGCTTAACTTCCGTGTTCGGTATGGGAACGGGTGTGACCTCTTCGCTATCGTCACCAGACT
>NZ_PDZE01000031.1:0-2490 GCF_002743415.1 Sporosarcina sp. P3 | reverse complement strand
TTGTAAACGTTAAACTAGATTCAACAGCTTTCAACAAATAAGAATCAACAGTTTTCCAATATAAATCTACTTTCTATATACTGAAGCTAGTCTATAGAAAGAGAGGAATAGGAAGTGGAAAAGTGGATGGTTTACAATGAAATACATAGATTGCGTAAAGAAGGATTCTCTAATAGTGCAATCTCCAGAAAGCTTAAGATTTCTAGAAATAGGGTGATTGATTACGGAAAAATGAAACCAGATGAATTCTTTAATTTCACTTTGTCTTTACAGACTAGGAGTAAGAAGTTGGATCCCTATCGAGATCAAATACTTGAATGGTTAAAGGAGCATCCCGATCTTTCGGGGGCACAGATATTTGATTGGTTGCAGGAGAAGTTAGAAGTGGACTCCGTGACAGAAGGAACTGTTCGTAATTTTGTTAATGAACTTCGAGAGTTGCATTGTCTGCCGAAGTTCAATGTGGAAAGAAGCTACATGGCAGTTCCTGAAATGTCCAAAGGAAAGCAAATCCAAGTGGATTTTGGAGAGACTAGACAGCTAACTACGGATGGGAAATATAAAAAACTGTACTTTATTGCATTTGTCCTGGCCCATTCACGCTATAAATATGTGGAGTGGTTAGACCGACCTTTCAGGACAACCGATTTGATCAGGATGCATGAGAACGCTTTTGATTATTTTAAAGGGATGACTAAGGAAATTGTCTATGATCAGGATCATTTATTGGCCGTCAGTGAAAATGCAGGAGATCTTATTCTTACAGCTGAATTTACAAAGTATCATCAAAAAAGGAAATTCAAAATCTACCTCTGTCGAAAAGCAGACCCAGAATCTAAAGGAAAAATTGAGCAAGTAGTGAAATACGTAAAATATAATTTCGCAAAGAACCGTACTTTTGACAATCTGGCTGATTGGCAACAAGCATGTTTAAAGTGGCTTGAGCGGACTGGGAATTATAAAGTTCATCACAATACAAAAAAGAGACCCGTGGATGTGTACACTCTGGAAAAGGAACACCTCACGAAGGTCTCAGGAACTTATATTTTTGAAGATATCTATACTTCTAGTATAACAAGACAAATACACAAAGACAATGTCATACGCTTTGACGGTAATCGATACAGCGTACCTGCCGGTACGTACCGTAAAGACGCTCCTAATATCGCTTATGTCGATACATTAGATGGACAGCTCCTAATCCGTCTTCAGCAAGGTGGTCAAGTGCTTGCGAAGCATAAGATTTCCCAAGGGAAGGGGCAAGTTATTTCAGATCCTTCCCATAAAAAAAGCAGCCACACAAAACGGAATAAGCTTATTCATGAAGTGGAGCAACTACTCGCAGATTCTGGTTCTACCAAGTGGTTGATCGAAGAGTTGACTGAGCGCTATCCGCGTCACTTACTTGATCAACTGCAGATTGTCCTGTCTGTAGGCCTCAAATATCCAGACTTTATAGACGAGGCAGTTCAAGAAATGAAACGTTTGAAGCTCACTAGCGCCAATGATTTGCGGGATATCGCATTTTCACTAGAGCTTCAAAGCAAAATGAATCCAATCAAGGAAACCCAATTAAATGAAAAGTACATGAACCTGATCGCTCCTGAACGGAAGGAAGATATTTATCTACACGTTCTTCAAGGAGGTGATTCATGATGAAACCCCCTTACGAATCCTTACAGGATAAATGCAGGGCCCTTCGACTCGCGGAATCGGCTAAAGAGCTGCCTACCCTATTAAGAGAGGCAGAAGCAAAAGGCTGGACATATCATGAGTTTATCCATGAATTTCTAAGCTATGAAGTGGGCTGCCGGGAACAAAAGAATACCGAGAAACTGATGAAGTGGGCAGAGTTTCCTGAACTTCTGACACTTGAAAATTTTCGTTTAGAAGAACAGACCGCAATTGGTCTAAAACAACTCCAGGTATTGAAGGAATTATCTTGGCTTGAGGAGTGCTTTACGTTAATCATGATGGGGCCGACAGGCGTCGGCAAGACCCATCTTTCAACCGCCTTAGGTATTCATGCGATTGAACAAGGATATCAAGTATCCTTCATCTCGATGGATCGTTTGATTTACGTATTGAAGACAAAAGAATATGTGGCTAAATCAAAAACTAGGTACAAGCGAATTGAGAAATCTGACTTAATTATCATCGATGATGTCATGTATATGGCTTATGAGCCGCAGGAGGCTCATTTATTCTTCCAATTCATTTACGAACTATATGACACGGCAGCTTTTATTTTGACCTCAAATAAGGGGCCAGGTGAATGGGGAAAGTTCTTAGGTGATCCAACTCTGACTACTGCAATCCTAGATCGTCTTCTTCATCGCAGCGAAATTCTTACATTCAGTGAAGAACAGGATAGTATTCGGATGAAATACAGAAAAACTCTTTTTACAGAATGAAGTGTTGAATCTTAATTGATGAAATCTGTTGAAAGTTATTTATCGAAAACTGTTGAATTCTACTTGACGGTTACAG
>NZ_PDZE01000030.1:0-2737 GCF_002743415.1 Sporosarcina sp. P3 | reverse complement strand
ATGAAAAAGGTTGGCAAGACCAAGCGAAAGATGATTTCGAAAGTGCCAAAGTGGAAAAAGTAAATGCTGATAGTAAATACGTATTATTAGATCAAACATATGATGAAAAAGAATTGTTGGAAGTTTCTTTTGAAGATGTAGATAACGCTGTAACTGGGACGCCATTAATCCTCGTTGATTCGAATACAAATGAAGTAGTTGGCTATATGCCAAGCGAATAAATTAACTAATGCTAAGCAAATGGGGGCGATAATTGTGTACATTCTGCTTTCAATCTAGCTATAGAAAAAGGTGATAGTTTTTGAATATGTTCGTATTTGTTGTTTCTTATATAGTGTTAAATGTAATTAGTTCATTGCTATATGTTGGATTATTATTGTTGCTTTTTATAACAATGAAAAAGATTTTTAATATGAATGAAGAAAAATGGAGCATCCTTTTTAAATACGGAAAGGGAAAAGGCTTATATTCTCTGATGATGATTCCGTATTTGTTAATGATTATCGTAATGTTCCCAGTAACTATGTTAGGGTTTGAATTGATAAACTTCGATTATAGGGTATTAGGCTATATAGCTGTGATTTTATTACCAACGCTACTAATGTTTTTAACATTACCTAAGCTGAAAAAAGATATCGTAAATAAATATATAGAAAGTTATTAAGCCATCGGAGGCATTTGCGTGATAAGGACAGAGCATCAAACGGGCCAAATTATTAAACAAGTAGAGAGTGCTTAAAATAAAAACAGTATCCTTTGAGAAAAGGCACTGTTTTTAAAAGAAATCTCCACATATTAACTACGTTCATGCGCTCAGCTCAGTCCGTAGAGAACTCAATCTGTGCTTTAATCTTATAATTCTCTTGATTATGGTCTACTGTGAAATCAGCAAAACCATCAACGATGTAATGACCATTGGGATATTTTCGTTCCATTACCTGTTTCATAAATTCTTTATATTCTTCTTTATCTTGTTCGGAATAACCTCCACCGCCCGTAGTCTCCTGGCGTAGAGGTACACCTTTTTTAAGTACAGTCTCATTCCCGACTGCAGCAACAGCATAAGCTATATCATAATTTCGTGTGGTTTCCTTCATCGGAAATAAAAATGGTGAAGAGCTATGCTTAATGACAACTTCTTCTTTTGGACCCACATACTCGAGCTCAGCATATATCTTTACTGACTCTCCTTTATCATAATGACTTTTTTCAGTCACAAGTCTGTAAATAAAGTCACCGTCCTTATTTTCAGCTTCTGTCTGGTTATCAAAAGTGTCTTCCGATGGCAACTCTGTCTTTGGTTCTGTTTGTTGACAACCAAATAAAGCAAAAACCATAAATACAGCAATCATAAGGTATAAAATTTTCTTCATTTGATCCCTCCTCGTATATTAGACTTTTTCACATGAAAAAAGTTACAATTAATTTTATGTTGAAAGGGTTTGTGACAATTCAACTATCGGGTGCGTTAACTGAACAACTGTTGCGCACCAATTGGGCCATTATCCTATACGGAAAGTGTAATGTTTTTCATTAAAACTCGTCTGATTTTTTAAGGAGAAGATATAAACAATGAAAAATAAAATTGTTCTATCTTTGTGTTTGACAGTAGTTACTGGTCTACTATTTGCCTGCGGTTCTGAAAATTTGGAGAAAGACGTTAAAGCAACTTTTGTAGGAATAATCGAGGAAATCCATAGTAACGGAACAACTGCTTCCGTTTCTGAAATAGAGCCGAACGAAAATAAAATTGTAGGACCTGTTGTAATTAATCTCCCTGCTATAACAGAACAAGTACTGGCCAGATATTCAGTATATAAATGACGTGAAAAAACACCCGTAGAGGGTGCCTTGATTGATTAATTACTGTCTTCCCCCTAAATTGAACACATCTTTTTCAACGCTGTTAAGTTTATGAGTAACAAATTTTAGATCCTGTTTTATCTCGTCAATGTTTGCATCTTTTTGTTCAGTACCCAGTTCAAACTGTTTGCCGATGCCGTAAAGCATTTCTTTCATAGAATTGAACCCTGTATCAACCTTTGAATCCAACCCGTCAATTCGTTCATTGACTGCTGAAAAACCGTTCTTCATTTCTGACTGCATTTCATTCATTTGTTCCATCATTTTACCCATCATTTCAATCAATTCTTTATTCATCCCGAATCACTCCTAGTAAGTCTATTATATAGTTTAACTTAACGGAAAGAAAGTTCTATCTAACGCTTTACGCTGTAACGAGCTATTTATCGCAACTAGTGAATGTATTAGAGAAAACAAAATTCTAAAGTTGCCTTGTGCTAAAAAGATAAAGGAATCTAACCATAAAAGAGTCGATTGGATCGGTGAAAAGTGAAATGGTATGAATTTGAAGGCAATCGAATTTAAGGATACGAACTTCTCTTGTTCAAGAAATGGGTGCAATTCTAGGATAAAGAATCTGCACCTTTTCAGTAATCGGACCAAATCATGTAACTTATTTAGCAACATGCCGTCTACCTGTCAAGGAGGTGAAGCTGGAATGAAAGTTAAATTCGTTTACTTAGTATTGACAGTTTTTTCGATAATACTTATTGCGGGTTGTTCAAATAAACCAGTTATAGAAAACACAAGTGAAATAGATAGCCATGAAGATGTTAAAGCTGCAGCGTGGGAATTTTTAGATGAAAAAGGTTGGCAAGACCAAGCGAAAGATGATTTCGAAAGTGCCAAAGTGGAAAAAGTAAATGCTGATAGT